>CABUAL010000176.1 GCA_902489515.1 uncultured Collinsella sp.
GGTATCGATCTCATCGATAAAGACGATACACGGTGCCTTTTCCTTGGCCTGCTTAAACAGGTCACGAACCTTAGCAGCGCCGCGACCGACAAACATCTCAACGAACTCAGAGCCCGAAATGCTAAAGAACGGAACACCGGCCTCGCCGGCAACAGCCTTGGCAAGCAGGGTCTTACCGGTACCCGGAGGGCCAACAAGGAGAGCACCACGCGGCAGCTTGGCGCCGATCTCCTCGTAGCGCTGCGGCTTCTCCAGAAAGTCGACGACCTCCTTGAGAGACTCCTTGGCCTCTTCCTGACCGGCGACGTCCTTAAAGGTCACGCCCACGTCCTTGGAGGCGATCACGCGCGCGCCGGACTTACCCAGTCCGCCGCCAAAACCGCCGCCGCCAAAGTTCATCGACGGGCCGTCATCGCCCATAGCCTTCTTCATGCGGCGGTTGAGCCACCAACCGATGAGGAAGAAAATCGCCATGGGAAGAATGAGTGTGAGCAGGTAGTAGGTCATCAAACCCGAGTTTTTATCGGGAACGACCGACTCCAGCGAAGCGCCAGACTCAAGCACGCGATCGGTAAAGCCCGCGTCATTCGGCACACCGGTCGTCTTGTAGGCGATGTTCTCGTCCTCGCCCTTCTTGGTGTAATAAATCGAGTAATCGTCCGTGTTGTACTCGACCTTGTCGACGCTCTTCTTATCGAGCGCTTTGACAAACGTCGAGTAATCGGTCTTCGTAATCTGCTGCGTGTGACCGATGTTGGGGAACAGAACGGTCGAGAGCACGAGGTAGACGACGAAGGCGATGAGCACGTAGAGAATCATATTCCGTCTACGTTTGTTGTCATCCATCTCCATCTGCTTGAACTCCATCTACTGGGGTTGATAATGCTTTCTAGAATACCCAACCCGGACGGCGATAAACCGACGCCGGGCACGAAAGGACAGAGATGGCATCACTGTAAGTCGGCAAGGTTCAAATCTATACAGGCGACGGCAAGGGCAAGACGACGGCTGCGCTGGGGCTCGCGCTGCGCGCGACGGGCTACGGGCTCGACGTTCTTAGGCTGCAGTTTGCCAAGAAACTGCACTGCGCCGAACACGATGCCGCGCCGCGCCTGGGGCTGCGCATCGTACAAGCTGACCGCGACACGCCCGAGGCTTGCGCCGCACAGATCATGGAGCTCGCATGCGAGCAGATATCACAGGTCGACGTTCTGATTTTGGACGAACTCGGCGAGGCCATGCGCCGCGGCTTCGTGACACGCGAGGATGTCGAAGCGCTGATCGCGATAAAGCCCGCCACCACGGAACTCGTGCTCACCGGCCGCGGGCTGCTGCCGTTGGCCGACCTCGCGGACTTAGTCACCGAAATACGTCCCATCAAACACTACTTCGACGAAGGCCTCCTAGCCCGCCAAGGCATCGAATACTAATTGATTCGTTTTCCGCCAACACCTACAGCTCATAAGGAAGTTGCGGTGGAATAGTACTTGTTTGACGGTCCGCAAGGGCTTTTCAGGAACTATTTCACCGCAACTTATCAGGGGTATCTGACGGATGAGCTAGGCGGTGGCGCGACCTAGCCAGTTGCCGCTGTGGTGGTAGATGGTGAACATGGTTGCGGTGATGAGCCAGGTTACGGGGTAAACCAGCAGTAGATGCTCGAGCGACGGATCGAAGGGCATGATCGCAAACACCCAGATCACCCTCAAGACAACGGTGCCAAAGATGGTGAGCATCATAGGCTGCAAACTCACGCCGGCGCCGCGGATGGAACCCGAGGCGTTCTCGATAATCGAGAAAATCGCATAGAACGGCGCAATGAAATGGAGGATAGTCGTGGTGTACGCCGAAATCGAAGCATCGTCGACAAACAAACGCGACAGCGGGCCCGAGAACACCAGCAGCACGGCAGACAGGCCACCAATGAGCATAAACGACAGCACGAGCGACGTATGGTAGCCCTTGCGCATGCGCTCGTAGTTGCGCGCGCCAAAGTTCTGCGCCGAGAACGTAGTGATCGATACGCCGAGCGCCTCGGTCACCATCCAGATAATGCCATCCAGGCGCCCAGATAGACCCCAAGCAGTCGTGACATCGGCGCCAAACGAATTAACCGACACCTGGATCAGCACGTTCGAGATCGAATAGGCAGCCGATTGAAAACCGAGTGGCAGACCACACGAGATCATACTCTTGCAAATACCGCGATCGATACCGAGCTTAGACAGCGAAAGACGCCATGCACCCGGAGCGCGCATCATGCGCAACACGATCATCGTTGCATTGGAGCAAATGGTCAGCGCCACCGCGATGCCGCAGCCCAGCGCCTCCATATGCAACACAGCGACAAAAATGATATCCAGCACCACGTTAACCAGGCAGCCAGAGGCAATGATCACGGCGGGGCCGCGCGTGTCGCCCACGGCACGCAGCAGTGCGGTTCCCATATTAAGCAGCAGTGCCGCAACCATCGCGGCAAAATAACAGCGAGCATAGGCCACGCCCTCGGCCAATAGTTCATGCGGCGTGTTCATAAGCACCAGCATGGGCTCAACGAACACTATGCCAAGAATCGAGAAAGCGATACCGCCCACCAGCGCGAGCGTCATGGCTGTATGGACCGAACGACTCAGTCGCTCATCATCGTGCTGGCCAAAATACTGACCGGTAATGACCGCGCAGCCGGCGCCGACGCCAACGCAAAAGCCAATGCAGAGCTCGGTGAGCACCATCGTGGCTTGAATGCCACCCAGCGCGAGCTTGCCGCCAAACTGGCCAACGATATACGTACCGATAAGCGTGTAGGCCTGCTGAAAAAACGAACTAAAAAAGATGGGAACGCACAGCGACAGCAGCTGTTGCCAAATGACACCCTGCGTTACATCGATAGCCGTAGATTTCTTAGCCACACGCCCTCCCCGCCAACGTATGTTAAACAACAAAACGGCAATTTAAGACCAAAGCAAATACCAGCTTAGCACCGACCGGCGTCGACCGAAACACCCCGAATCAGAGCCCAGTGCAAAATATCTGCCTAGTGATACAAACCCGGCTGGTAGTGATACTCATTGCTCACGTGCGGGCACAGCTGCCAAAAGGCGACGGCGCTCGCCGCGGCCACGTTGAGCGAATCGACCCCGTGCGCCATCGGAATGCGCACCGCGTGGTCACAGCCGGCAATGGTCTTGGCGCCCAAGCCGGCACCCTCGGTGCCCATAAAAATCGCCAAGCGATCAATCTTCCGCAGTACAGGATCATCAAGCGAAACAGAGTCGTCCGTCAACGCCATAGCGGCACACGAAAAACCGGCATCGTGCAACGCGCTCAGACCATCATGCGGCCACACACGAGCCTCGCTGCCAATGCGCGTCCACGGCACCTGAAACACGGTGCCCATGCTCACGCGGGCCGAGCGACGATACAGTGGATCGCAGCACGTCGGGCTGACCAAAATACCGTCAACGTTCAATGCGGCAGCCGAGCGGAAAATCGCGCCAACATTGGTGTGATCGACAATACCCTCAAGCACGCACACGCGCACCGGACGACCCCCCGCCGCCTCGACAACGCCGCCCAAGAACTCATCAACCGGAATCTGACGCGGGCGACGGAACGCCGCCAGCGCGCCGCGCGTCACGTTAAAGCCCGTCAACTGCTCCATGAGCTCCATGGAGGCCACGAACACGGGAACCGGACCCGCTCCCTCGCGCACGACAAGCTGGTCAAACAGCGGCATCATCTGGTCGAGCCAGCGCTCGCCCAGAAGAAAGCTCACCGGCTCATATCCAGCGCGAACCGCACGCTCGATGACCTTGGCACTCTCAGCGATAAAAATGCCCTTCTGCGGCTCCAGCACGCAGCGAAGCTCACGCTCGGTCAGTCGCACGTAGGCATCGAGCCGCTCGTCCTCGAGCGAATCAATTCGCAGAACCTCAACGGCATCAGTCATAGCAGCCAGCCCGCACCCTTCTTTACAGCACATCTATACCAAACGAGGCGACGCTAAGCGCCGCCCCATGCATTCAATCAACCCGATGATACCGTTCACGCCAGACGATTTACGCCTCGATGCGACGATACGTCACGAACTCATAATCGACGCCCTCGTCACCCTCACCGGCGGCAATCGTCGCGACCCCGCTACGCTGCGCAATCTCCCACGCAGGATCGGCTTCCAAATCGGGAAAGTACGTATCCACGACATGGACGCAGTGGTTATGCGTGACCTCGGCCTCGACGCAATACGGCAAAAAATGCCGATAGACATCGCCGCCACCGATCACCCAGGCAACGGGCTCATCGGCAACCGCGGCGAGCGCCTCGTCGATACTATGCACCACGTCGACGCCCTCGGGGGCAAAGCTCTCGTCGCGGGTGAGCACG
>CABUAL010000177.1 GCA_902489515.1 uncultured Collinsella sp.
ATGAGCTCGGGGTGGGTACGGGAGATGACAATCGGCGGACGGCTGTGCTCGCCGCGAACCGGCTGCAGGTTGGAGTTAGGGTCGCGAACGTCGATGATCACGGCCTTGATGTGCTGGTTATGCAGGTAGCGCTCGCCCATCGGACGCTCGTTGCGCTCGTTCTCGTAACGACGCTGATCGAAGTGTGGCAGCTCGGCCTCGACGCCCTCGCGGATCTTGACGATCGTAAAGTCGGGCGTGGACTGCAGCACGGTACCGCTGATGAGGTCACCGATGCGGCCGGAGAACTCCTCGTAGATCTGCTCGCGGGCGGAGTTGCGCACGATGGCGTTGATCTCGGCCTTGGCGTGCTGGGCGGCGATGCGGCTCGTGTTCTTGGGGGTGACGTCAATCTCCTCGAACTCGGTGAAGTTGCCCTCCTCGTCCATGGAATCGTCAATCGGCTCCAGACGGTAGACGTAGATCTTGCCGGTGGTGCGGTCGATGGTCACCTTGGCGCCCCACTCAAGATGCAGGATCTCGGCATAGCTCTTGGCAAGCGACTGCTCCAGGCGGTCAATCAGGTAGAGCTGGTCGATGTGCTTCTCCTGGCAAAGCTCCATCAGGGCGGACATCATGTCGGATGCTGCCATCTTACTTTCCTTCCTTCACGGGCTTGAAGTCGTAGGTGGGCTTCAACTTGCACTTTTTAACATCAGAGAAATCGAGGGTGACGGACTCGCCGCCCTCGAGCTCGAGGGTCACGTTCGTCTCGGTGGCGGCGGCAATCTTGCCGGCGTACTTGCGACGGCCCTCGGTGGCGGTGGAGGTGAGCTCACAGTTCTCGCCCACAAAGCGGGCAAAGTCGCACGGGCGGCGCAGCGGGCGCGCCATACCCGGGCTCGACACCTCGAGCGTATAGCTCGAAGAGATGGGGTCGAGCTCCTCAATCACATCGCCGACCCACTTGGTGTTGGCCGTGACGTCGTTGAGCGAAAGACTCTGACCCTCGGCACCCTCGATACGCACGCGCACGCAGGGGGCCTTGGTGGCACCCACGAGCTCGACGTCGACGATGTCGATATCGTGCTGGGGAGCGACAGCCTCGAGCGCGTCGATGATCGCCTGCTCGGTCTTGGTCTTGACCATTGCGGCACCTCCATCCATACAAAAAAGAAGCGGGGCCGAAACCCCACTTCTTTCAATTACAACTTCATTTGCAAGCAAACTATACCAATAGCTGCGGAAACGTGCAAGCACAGTACGAACCTGCAGGTCAGCGTGCGCACAGCTTCTCCATAAGAATAGGACAATTGGCCGAAGGCAACTAGGCAGATACATGCAAAACGAGGGACGACCCAACCGGATCGCCCCTCGTCTTTTATGCGTCAGTTAAGCGCGCAGTGCTTACTTGACCACCAGGTTGACCAGCTTGCCGGGCACGCAGATGGCCTTGACGACTGTCTTGCCCTCGAGCCACTTGGCGACGGCGGCCTCGGCGGCAGCCTGCATATCCTCATTGGAGGCATCGCGGGCAACGTCGACGCGGCCGCGGACCTTGCCGAGCACCTGGACCACGATCTGCACCGTGTCCTCGATGGACTCGGCCAGGTCGAACTCGGGCCAGGCAGCGGTATAGGCGTTGCCCTCGCAGCCGAGCGCCTCGTGCCACAGCTCGTCGGCCCAGAACGGGCAGATGGGGGCAAGGACGCTCACGATGTCCTTGGCCACGCCGTAGCACAGCGCCTTGTCGCGGGCGGTACCCTCGGTGGCGTTGAGGTAGGCGCTCGCCGCGTTGACGAGCTCCATGACGGCCGAGATGGCGGTGTTGAACTGGCCGCGATCGAAGTCCTCGGTGCACTTGGCGATGGTGCGGTGACGCTCGCGATAGAGCTTCATCGCAACCTCATCGAGCGCGGACTTGTCGAAGGCCACGTTGGCATCGCCGGACTGGACGAGCTGCCAAACGATACGCCAGGCGCGCTTGATGAAGCGGTTGGCGCCCTCGACGGCCTTGGGATCCCAGTCGAAGTCCTTCTCGGGCGGGGCGATAAACAGGATCGCCAGACGCATGGTGTCGGCACCGTAAGGCTCGATGACCGAGCTCGGGGGCACGACGTTGCCCTTGGACTTGGACATGGTGTCGCCGTTCTCGTCCTTGACCATGCCCTGGCACAGCAGGTTGGTGAAGGGCTCGTCCACGCTCAGCAGGCCCAGGTCGCGCAGTGCCTTGGTAAAGAAGCGGCTGTAGAGCAGGTGCAAAATAGCGTGCTCGATGCCGCCGATGTAGTTATCGACGGGCATCCAACGGTCGGCAGCCTCACGGGAGAAGGGCAGCTCAGTGTTGTGCGGATCGGTATAGCGCAGGTAATACCAGCTGGAGCAGGTAAAGGTGTCCATGGTATCGGTCTCGCGCTTGGCCGGGCGGCCGCAGACCGGGCAGGTGGTCTCGTAGAACTCCTTGCACTCGGCAAGGGTTTCGCCAGCGCCCAGGTCCAGGTTCTCGGGCAGCGTCACCGGCAGCTGATCCTCGGGCACGGGCACGATGCCGCAGTGCTCGCAGTGGATGGCCGGGATGGGGTTGCCCCAATAGCGCTGACGGGAAATGAGCCAGTCGCGCAGACGGAACTCGACCTTGCGACGACCACAGCCCATGGCCTCGAGGTCGGCCACGATCGCAGCCTCGCCCTCGGAGTGCTTGCCGCCGCGCATTCCGGTGTACTTGCCGGACTGGACGAGCGTGCCCTCGGCAGCGTGGGCGCAATCCCAGTCGACGGACTCGGCATGGAAGGTATCGATGGTCTCGCCGCTGGCCTCGACGGCAGCGCGATCCTCATCGTCCAGGATGATCGGCACGATCGGCAGGTCGTACTTACGGGCAAACTCAAAGTCGCGCTGGTCGCCACAGGGAACGGCCATGACGGCACCGGTACCGTAGTCGGCAACGACATAATCGGCAACCCACACGGGGACCTTCTCGCCGTTGACGGGGTTTACCACATAGCGGCCCGTGAAGGCACCGTGCTTCTCGAGGGTGCCCTGGGCACGCTCGACGGCAGAAATATGCTTGGAGTCCTCGACGATCTTGGTGACGGCCTCCTCGTACTCCGTGCCCTCGACGAGCTCGTGCAGGCCGGCGTACTCGGGAGCCAGGACAAAGAAGGAGACGCCAAAAAGGGTATCGGCACGCGTGGTGAAGACGGTGATCTTGCCCTCGTCGCCCTCGATGGGCTCGCCATCTTGGTCGCACAGGGTAAAGTCGACCTCGGCACCCTCGGAGCGACCGATCCAGTTGGCCTGCATCTGCTTGACGCGCTCGGGCCAGCCGGGGAGCTTCTCCAGGTCGTCGAGCAGCTCCTGAGAGTACTCGGTAATCTTGTAGTACCACTGCTCAAGGTCGCGCTTCTCGGGCTCGGTGCCGCAGCGCCAGCACTTACCCTCGGTAACCTGCTCGTTGGCCAGAACGGTCTTGCAGGTGGGGCACCAGTTAACCGGGTTCTTCTTGCGATAGACCAGGCCCTTTTCCCACATCTTCTCAAAGATCCACTGACCCCAGCGGTAGTAGTCGGGGCTGCAGGTCTTGACCATGCGATCCAGATCGTAGGAGAAGCCCATGCGCTTCATCGTGGCGAGCGCCTGGTCCATGTTCTTATACGTCCAGGCGGCAGCCTGCGTGTTGTGCTTGATGGCGGCGTTCTCGGCAGGCAGGCCAAAGGCGTCAAAGCCGATGGGATGCAGCACGTCGTAGCCGCGCATGCGGGCCTGACGGGCCATGGCATCGCCGATGGTATAGTTGCGAGCGTGGCCCATGTGCAGGTCGCCCGACGGATACGGGAACATCTCGAGCACGTACTTCTTGGGCTTGCTGTCGTCGGTGTCGACGGCAAAGAGGTTGGAGTCCTCCCAGGCCTTCATCCACCGGGACTCAATGGCCTGCGCGTCGTAGACAGGGATCTCGTCCTTATGATCTGTGCAATCGCACATATCAGCTCCTTTAATCTTAGCTGGGGTCGGTCGGCTTAGCTTTATTCGCTACTGCGGACAGTCCTGCGCAAGACGAAGAGCACATTAAGTGCTCTTCTTTGCGTGCGGAACTTGTAGCAAACAAAGCTAAGCCGACCGACCCTAAGGTTAACTTGACTGATGATAGCAAATACGACAAGCGAGATGCCTGCGACTTGCAGGCATCTCGCTTTATCTAAATAACGTGGTTGGGAATCAACCTTTGATATGCAGCTCTTACCTTATCGATAGGAAACGCTCTGCTGAGAATCCTTGACGACTACGTCGTGGGCGCCGCCTTCGACGATCGAGGTCGAGCTTACCAGGGTCAGGCGTGCCT
>CABUAL010000178.1 GCA_902489515.1 uncultured Collinsella sp.
CGCCAAGCTGCTCGAGGGTACGGGCATCGATATGCGAGCCGCCGTACTCGTCGGTGCGCTGGTTGAGGATGGCCGAGCACAGCGAGCCCACCAGACGGTCGCCGTGGACCTCGATGGCGTCGATGCCAGCCTGCTGCGCGCGGGCGGCCGAGGCGGCAATGGCCTCCTTGATCTGGGTGAGTTGCTCCACGGTGGCCTCGTTCACAAAGTGCTGCATGTCGTGGTGCAGTTTGGCGTAGGCCTGCTTGCGGATCTCGTTGGACTCGGCCATCTTGGCGGCAAAGGTCTCCTCGTCGCCGGCGGCCTTGGCCTCCTGCGCGGCCTTGGCGGCAGCCATGGAACCCATGACCATGCGGCCGACACCGGGCACGTCGTACTCGGGGTGGAACAGCTGCAGCGCGACCTTGGCACCGTGCTTGTGGACGGCGTCGGCCAGCGCCTTAAACGTGGGGATCTGGGCGTCAGTCGCCAGCTTGGGCGTGGGGCTCGCGGTCATGACGGGAGCGACGTCGCCGATGACGATGTAGCTCACGCCGCCACGGGCCAGGCGCTCATAAAAAGCCAGGCTGCGCTCGCCGATGGAACCGTCGCGCTCCTCGTAGCCGGTGGTAAGCGGCGGGAACATAATGCGGTTCTTGAGCTCAAGGGGGCCAACCGTAATGGGCTGGAGCAGCTTGGATGCAGGTGCGGTCATGGACATTCCTCTCTTGTAGGCGCGGCGGCGATGGTGCCGCGTAGTTGTCTAGAGGATATGGCATGGGGGCACAGCAGCACAACGAAAATCGGCGAATATCAGGTGGCGGCAGGTGGATGGGGCGGGCGGCCCGTCGGTTTGTCTCAATCTGTAACAGTTACTCAGCAAAACCGGGTCTTACTGTTACAGATCGAGACAAACGGGAGCGTTCCGTCGGAAAATCTCGATCTGTAACACCTACAGGCCAAAAACGACCCTAGATGTTACAGATCAAGACAAACCAATCTAGCCTGCCGAAAAATCTAAATCTGTAACAGTAACTCGGCAAAATCCGCCCCTCGTGTTACAGATTTAGATAAACGGGACCCAACCCACCGGCATATCTCGATCTGTAACACCCAGCCGCCCAAATCGGGTCTAGATGTTACAGATCGAGATTTTGTTTGAGAAGCCGAGAATTGGACCGAAAACACGGTCCCCAAATAACAAAAAAGCTCGCCGGCTAGGCCGACGAGCTGCAAGTTCTTGGTCGCGGGGGCAGGATTTGAACCTACGACCTCCGGGTTATGAGCCCGGCGAGCTACCAGACTGCTCCACCCCGCAATGTCTGGGCGCCTCATGTGCGCAAGAAAGAATATTACGCGGGAGTTCGGTAAACGGCAAGGAAAATCTCGTAGAGCATAATTCCTTCATATTTAAACCCCTCAGCCCCTATCACCGTAAACGAATCGCAGCCGAGCGCCGTCGACGGCACGTATACAATGGTGCGCGTCCTTTTATGCCGACACCGGGAGTAGACATGCTGCTCGCTATCGATATGGGAAACACGCAGACGGCCATGGGCCTGTTTGACGGAGACGAGTTGGTGCAGTCGTGGCGTATGCCCACCGACCGCTCCTATACCGCCGACGAGATCCATGTGCGCCTGATGGGTTTCTTCAAGATGTACGGCCTTTCGCTCGACGCGGTCGACGCGATCGCCTTTGCAGGCGTGGTGCCGCAGCTCTCGCGCGAATGGCACGCCGTGGCCGACCGCATTGCCGCAGACGCCATCGTCATCGGACCGCAGACGGCCGCGGTGACCAAGCTGCGCGCGGCGCGTCCCCAGGCCGTAGGCGCCGATCGCGTCGCTAACGCCGTTGCGGCCGAAACTTTCTACGGCGCGCCGGCAATCGTGGTGGACTTTGGCACCGCGACCAATATCGACGTCATCGATGAGGACGGTTATTACATTGGCGGAGCGATCGCGCCGGGCATTCGCATCTCCATGGACGCGCTTGCCGCCCGTGCCGCCAAGCTCGCCAGCGTGCCGCTCGAGGCGCCCGAGCACGCCATCGGCCGCGATACCGAGGAGTGCATCAAGGTCGGCGCCGTGATGGGCGCCGCCGCCATGGCCGAAGGCCTGGTCGCGCGCATGAAGCGCGAGCTGGGCCGCGACGATGCCACCGTTATCGCCACGGGCGGCCTCGCCGGCATCGTCGCCGGCTCGACCGATGCCTTCGACGTGGTAGACGGCCAACTCACCATCAAGGGCATCTGCGAAATCTACCGCCGCATGCAGAAGCTGGGATAGAGCAGGGGCTTAAGTCGAGCGCGCCCGATGCCACAGTCCCCGCAAATGCTCGCCAAGCCTATTCCTCAGACAGGCGAAACCCTCCCCGGCACAGGCCGAGGAGGGTCTTGTTGTCATGTCTATCTTTGGGCGCGAACGCCCCGCGCTACAGCCCGCGAATTCGTACGGCCTCGGGCGGAAACTCCTGCTCGCCGGCATCGGTCTTAATGGTCGCGCGGCCCCAGATGTCCAGGCCTGCAAACACACCGACCGCAAGCGGCAGGCCGTTGGGCGACACCGCCGCAACTTGGCGGCCCAGCAGCGGCACCATGTCGAAGTACTCGCCCAGCACGGGAGCCAGCGGCCCTGCGGCGCCTTGCGGCGTGTTGGCAACAACCGCCCAGGCGTCCACGCGGGCCAGCACGGCGGCGGCCAGCGCCTCGACCAGCGCTTCGTCAGCCACGTCCACACCAAGCTCGCGCAGCGCCGAACGCTCAATATCCACCGTCACGGCACCGAACATGCCCGCAGCACCGGCACCGCCGTTCACGGCAACACGCGCGAGCGACGTCTCAAACGCAGGCGTTCCGCACACGATATCGCTCGGCCACTGGATACCCACCTTACCGGCAAGGCCCAACCCCGGCGTCGAAGCCGTGCCCACGAGCGCGTCCATCATACCCATCGCGGCCACAAACGGCAGGCCATGGAAGGCGTGCATATTCACATCCGGACGCACGACCAGCGAAAACGCCAGCGAAGCGTTGCCCGCGCTCCATGCGCACCAGCCCGCGGACACGCCCTCGCGGCCCGCGTCACGTGCCGCGTCGAGCTCGGTGCCGGCGGCAACAGCATTCATCTCGATCATCTACATACGCCCCAATTCGCCCACGATATGACCCACGCGGTCCTCGGGCTCCTTGACCTCGACACCGTTGTAGCGGAAGAACCGCGCCGGGTCGTGCATCAGGTCCTCGAGCGGCACCAGCACAAAGTCGCGCTCGCCAATGAGAGGATGCGGCAGGCGCAGCTTTTTGCCGCCGTGGGTCTCGCCGTCCATCCACAGCAGGTCCAGGTCGATGGTGCGCGGACCGTTGGCCTTGGCCTTCTTGGAGCGGTCGCGCCCCAGCTCGGCCTCGATCTTCATGAGCTCATCGAGCAGCACCAGCGGCGCCAGCTCGGTCTTGATCTCGATGACGGCGTTGGCAAACGCGTCCTGGCGCGTCTCGTAGGCCGGCTCGCTCTCGTAAATCTTGGAGGAGTTGGACACGCAGGTGAGTGGAATCTCGGCGATCATCTCGCGTGCGGCGCGGATGTTGTCGCAGCGATGCCCCAGGTTGGAGCCCACGGCCACAAACGCGCGGCGCGGCTGCGGCTTGGCAACCGCCCAGTAACCGTTCAGGAACTGCGCAAAACCCGCGGCGTCGTGCACGCGCACGATGTTGGCACCGGCCTGGATGGCGCCCAGGCACACGCCAAACGTGGCGGCATCGCGCTCGGCGGCCTCGGTCACGCCCGAGACGGCGCCCACAAAGCGCTTGCGCGACACGGCGCACATGAGCGGGTAGCCCAGCGACGCCATCTTGGCAGTCTCGCGCTGGATGACGATGTCCTCGTTAGCCGACTTACCAAAGCCCGGGCCAGGATCGATGCAGATGCGGTCGCGCGACACGCCGGCATGGATGAGCGTGCGGGCCTGGTCGGACAGAAAGCCCATGACGCGGCGCATGATGGGCGCCGAATCGGGCAGGGTAAAGCGGCGGAGCTGCGAGGTGGGCACATAGGCCTCCTCACGGCGGGCACTGCGGCGCATCATGGCGGCCAGGCGGTCATTGGACTCCGATGCGGCCTCGGTGGCTGCGGGCGCGGCCTCGGGCGCGGGCGCGACGGTCTCGGCGGCAGCAGCCTGCTCGGCGGCCGGCGTCTCCTGCTCGCTTGCAGGCTCGGACGTGGGCTCCGGTTCGCCAAACGGCAACGAGGGCTGCACCACGCCGCCCGGAAGCTTGGCCTCCGGCTTAGGCTCGCCCAGCAACTTGCCGCGACGGCGGTCGTGATGCATGCCGGCG
>CABUAL010000179.1 GCA_902489515.1 uncultured Collinsella sp.
TGCGGTCATAAGGGTTTATGCCTCCTGTGCAGCCTCGTTGCCCAGCTTCTGCAGCAGCGCAACCTCGGCAGCGGGATCTTCGGACTTAAATACGGCAGAACCGGCCACGAGCACGTTGGCGCCGGCCTTGACGACCTCGGCAATGTTCTTGGAAGAAATGCCACCGTCGACCTCGATGAGGGGCGAAACGCCGTGACGCTCGCACATGGCCTTGAGCTCGTGGAGCTTAGCGATGGTGCCCGGGATAAAGCTCTGGCCGCCAAAGCCCGGGTTCACGCTCATCAGCAGCACCATATCGACGACGTCGATGATGCTCTCGAGCACGCACACGGGGGTGGCGGGGTTGAGCACCACGCCGGCCTTAACGCCGCGCTGTTGCAGATGGGTGAGCGTGCGGTGCAGGTGCGTGGAAGCCTCGTAGTGCACGGTGATCATATCGGCACCGGCGTCGGCGTACCAATCGACCGTCTCATCGGGGTTCGACACCATCAGGTGCGCGTCGACCGGTACATCGGTGGAGCGCTTGACGGCCTTAAGGATGTCAACGCCAAAAGTGAGGTTGCCGGTAAAGTGACCGTCCATAACGTCGAAGTGCACATAGTCGGCGCCGGCGATCTTGTCGAGGTCGCCCTTGAGGTTGGCCATATCGGCCGAAAGGATGGACGGAGCGATTTTAATGGAACCCATGGTAGAAGCCTTTCTGCGCTAGTCGGTGAGTCCGTAGAACTCTTGGGAGGGTACGCGGTCGGTAAGAATCTCGAGCGCCCTATCCAAAGTAACACCGTTGTAGAGCGTTTGCTCCACGGCAAAGGTGAGCGGAATGTCTACGCCCAGTGAACGGGCAAGCTCGCTCACGCTGCGGGCCGCGACGGCGCCCTCAACAACCATATGCGTGCGCGTCTGATACTCGTCGAGCGACACGCCGTGGGCAAACTCGTAGCCAAAGGTGCGGTTGCGCGAATGCTCCGAGGTGCAGGTGGCAATGAGGTCGCCCATGCCGGCAAGTCCCATGCAGGTCATAGCTTGACCGCCGCGGGCGTGCACCAGACGGCTGATCTCTGCCAGGCCGCGCGTCATGATGAGGGCGAGCGTGTTGTCGCCCGCACCGGTGCCGGCGGAGATTCCGCATACGATCGCGATGACATTTTTCATGGCGCCGCAAACCTCGACGCCGGTCATGTCCTGCGACAGGTAGATGCGGAAGGCCGTGGATAGGAGCAGGTTCTTAAAGGTCTCCCCTACCTGCGCGTCTTTGCTGGCGATGACGGCGGCAGAAAGTCCGCCGCGGCAGATCTCCTCGGCATGGTTGGGGCCCGAGAGCGCCGCCACGCGCGTCTCGTTGCCAATCTCGCTGGCGATGACCTCGCTCATGAGCAGGCCGGACTCGGGCTCAATGCCCTTGGTGAGGCAGAGCACCGGGGTATCGGCGGCGATAAAGGGCGCGGCCTGGTGGCACACGCTGCGAAGGTGCGTCGAAGGAACGGCGAAGATGATGGCCTCGGCGCCGTCGAGTGCCTGCACCAGGTCCGTGGTGGCGACGACGTTGCCGGGCAGCTTGTAGCCCACAAGGTAGCGGGGGTTGCGGTGCTCGCCATTGATGCCGGCGGCCGTCTGCTCGCTGTGGGCCCACATGGTCACGCGCTCGGCTCGCGCGGCGGCAAGGCCGGCGACGGCGGTTCCCCAGGAGCCGGAGCCAATCAGCGCAACATTCATGACTCTCTCCTACTTATCGTCGGGCTCGGTGACGCGCTTGGTAAACGAGAGCTTGGACTCCTTACCGGTCATGAGCTTTTTGATGTTCGCACGATGGGCCCACACCACGGTGATGCCGATTATCGCCATGCAGAACTTGAGGCCCAGGCTGCTGTACGGAAAGACCGCGCAAGCAGCGATGGGAAGACCGATGGCCGCGGCAAGCGAGCCCACCGACACAAACTTGGTGATGGCGACGGCCACGATAAACATGCCCAGCAGCGACAGGCCAATTGGCCAATACCAGGCGAGGATGACGCCCAGACCAACTGCGATTCCCTTGCCGCCATGGAAATTGAGGTAGGGCGAGAAGATGTGGCCCCACACCGCTGCCAGGCAGATGACGCCGAGCATCCAGTCGCCGGCGGCGCCGGGGGCCATAATGCTCACGGGGAAGCCATAGCCCAAGTCGGCAATGAGCGGACGCGCGATAAGGACGCAGATGGCGCCCTTAAGGCAGTCGAGCAGCAGCGTGAGCGCGGCCACCTTGGGGCCGGCCACGCGCAGCGCGTTGGTGGTGCCGATGTTGCCGGAGCCCGCCTTGCGAATGTCCGTGTGGTTGAACACGCGGCCCAAGATCAGGCCAAACGGAATCGCTCCGATAAAGAACGAGACCACGGCGCAGATGGCGGTCAGAAGAATCGGATTATGCATCCTTTTGCTCCTTCTTCCTAAAGAAGAGTCGAATGGGCGTGCCGGCAAAGTCGAAGGTCGAGCGCATACGGTTCTCCACGTAGCGCTGGTAGGTGTCGTTGACCAGGTCGCTGTGGTTGACGAAGAACGTAAACGTCGGCGGATTGACGCCCGTCTGGGTCACGTAGTGCATGCGCAGGCGACGCTTGCCGTCCACCACGGTATGACCGAACTCGCGCAGGTCGGTGAGGAACGTGTTGAGGCGCGAGGTGCTGATCTTTTGCGAGCGCGTCTTTTCGGCGGCGTCTACCATTGCCCAGATCTTCTCGACGCTGCGGCCGGTCAGCGCCGAAATGCGCAGGTACTGGGCCCAGGGAGCCATAACGCCCAGACGGCGGTCGATGGTCTCCATGCAGGCCTCGCGCTTGCGATCGTCGTCGAGCAGGTCCCACTTGTTGAGCAGCACCACGATGGCGCAGCCGCGCTCGATGGCCAAGCCCATGACCTTCTGGTCCTGCTCGGTAACGCCCACGGAGGCGTCGACGACGAGCAGCGCCACGTCGGCACGGTCGATGGCGCGCAGGCCGCGGACCATGGAGTAGTACTCGATGTTCTCGTACACGGTGCTCTTCTTACGGATACCCGCAGTGTCGACCATGCGGTAGTGCTTGCCGTTGCGCTCGACGACCGTGTCGATGGCGTCGCGCGTGGTGCCGGCAATGTTGGACACGATGGAGCGGTCGGCGCCCAGGATGCGGTTGAACAGCGACGACTTACCGGCATTGGGGCGGCCGATGATGGCGACGTTCAGCGCGTCGGGGAACTCATCGGCGACCTCGTCCTCTTCCTCCGGAAGCAGGGCCACGATATCGTCGAGCAGGTCGCCGGTGCCGTGGCCGTGCAGCGCCGAGAGCGGCGTGGGCTCGCCGATACCGAGCGAATAGAACTCCCAGATGCTGTCGTTCTCTCGATCGGGGTTGTCGAGCTTGTTCACCAGCAGAAAGACCGGCTTGTCGCAGCGCTTGAGCATGCGGGCGACCGACTCGTCCTCCTCGGTAACGCCGGTGCGGCCGTCGACCACAAACAGGATGACGGCGGCTTCCTCGGCGGCGGCGAGCGCCTGGTCGCGGATGGACGTGGCAAAGACGTCATCGCTCTTGAGCGGTTCGATACCGCCCGTGTCGACGATGGTGAACTCACGACCGTTCCAATCGGCCGTGTAATACGAGCGGTCGCGCGTGACGCCGCGGGACTCGTGGACGATGGCGTCCGAGGTCTGGGCCAGGCGGTTAACGAGCGTGGACTTGCCCACGTTGGGGCGTCCGACGACGGCGACGATAGGTTTCATCTGCTCTCCTTTAATGGGTAGGGTTAGCGGAATTAGTAGAGTCGGCAGGCACAATGCCAAGGATGTGCTCCAGGGTATCGAGCAGCTCATGCGGCATGGTCGACACCACATGAACCTCAGCGCCGCGACTGGTAAGGCTTGCGAGTAAATCGTCACGATGATACTCGTCAAGCGTCATGCCGTCAGCGTTGAACATGAGCTTAGGCACAAAGAGCATAACCCCCGAGAGGTCCTGCGGCAGCTGTTCCAGAATGTCGCAGGCGACGATGAGGCCGGTCACGTCCACGTTGCCGCCAAAGTAGCGGTTCTTGATGGCTGTGACAGTGCCGGCGAGTCCCTTGGGCGATTCCACAAAGCGGGCTACCGTGTCGCGTGCGCTGGCGCCCGAGAGACACAGAAGCCGCTGGTTGCGGGCGGCGACGGCCTCGCGGACGCGGGCCAGACGCTCGGCGTCGGTAGCCAGCACGTCGTCGGTCTCGTCCAGATACGAGAGGATCATGCCAATGCCGTC
>CABUAL010000180.1 GCA_902489515.1 uncultured Collinsella sp.
GGCCCGTGGGTTATACCCTAAGAGCAAACCACCCTTTTTAAGGGTGGTTCTGATTTGCTTCGCGCCATGTGGGGGCGGTGGCGACGTGCATTTTTGCGAGTATTCTGCAGTCGAAGGTCCCTGCATACCGATCTCGGGCAAAAAATCGGGAGTTCTCGATGTTTTCTACGAATGATGGGCGGGGTTATGGGCTGGCAGCGTTTGATTTGCAGGGATATTCGCGGTCTTTGGCATTTATCGTGGCGCCCGAAGCTCTTGGTTATGTTGAATACTCCTAAAAATGCACGACGCTTAGAGGGGGACCTTCGCGAAAAAGGAAACCGCCCCGTCGAAGTATGCATTCGACGGGGCGGTTTATGCATTTGGCCGATTAAGGATGCGCTGTCAAACTACTAGAACTTGACGGTCGGGGCCTGGCGGGCTGCTTCGGCGGCCTCGAAGCCCTGGCGCTCCTTAAACTGGAAGATGCCGGCAAAGATGACAGCCGGGAACGTCTGAATGGCGTTGTTGTAGCTGAGCACGCAATCGTTGTAGCTCTGGCGTGCATAGCTAATCTTGTTCTCGGTATCCTCGAGCGATGCCTGCAGCTGCGTAAAGTTGGTGTTTGCCTTAAGATCGGGATAGGCCTCGGCTACGGCGAAGAGCTGACGCAGCGCACCGGTCAGCACGTTGTCGGCTTCCATCTTGGCTTCGGGCGTGGTGGCCTTGACGGCGGTGTTACGCGCGCTGATCACGGCGGAGAGCGTCTCCTGCTCGTGCTTGGCGTAGCCCTTGACGGTCTCGACCAGGTTGGGGATCAGGTCGTTGCGACGCTGCAGCTGCGTATCGATGTTCTGCCAGGCGTTATCGATGCGGTTACGCTTGGTGACCATGTTGTTGTAGATGCCGGCGATGGCGCAGGCAATCACAATGACAACAACGATGCCGATGATGACGGGAAGCATGATGTCTCCGTTTCGAATGGCCGCGGCGGCATGCGCCAGCTGCCGTTGGTATAACGCTACTAGTATACCCGCAACGTTTTGTCGTGCCGAACTTTCCGGTAAGCGTTGTGTTTTCGGCGGGGTTGGCACCGGGGCAAAGCGCGCGAGGTACAGGTGTAAGATATGCGACAGATTGACGAGTGTTGTCTTTGCCCTGAGGATGGCGATACCAGTGGACCTTCGCATCAAGAAAACCTACCGCGCCCTGTTCGATGCCTTTACCGAGCTTCTCGAGGAGCATCGTTTTGAGGACCTGACGGTTGCCATGCTGTGCGACCGCGCCATGATTCGCCGCACGACGTTCTACAAGCACTTTCGCGACAAGAACGATTACTTTGCCTTTTATATCGATGAGCTCATGTCGGGCTTGCCGCAAAAACAGCCCGATGAGGCCGGCGCGGTATCTGCCGAGGACGTGCGCGCGCTTCGGCACGCGATTTTGGACGATGCCATGGATTTGATTCTGGCGCACGAGCGGCTCATGGATAACATTTTGGCAAGCAGCATGTCGGGCATGTTGACCAACGTTATTTGCGACCGCATTGCCCGCTCCATCCGCGAGCGTGTGATGAACGTGCTTGCCGAGGATGCCCTGGCCCCCGTGTCACTCGAGACGACGTCTGAGTTTGTCGCCGGCGGTATTATTCGACTTTTCACGATATGGTGGGAATCGGGCCACGATCTTGAGCGTCGACCTGAGATAGCCGATGTGGTCGATGCACTGTTTGAGCGGACCATGACACCGGTGCATCACTAGGAGTGGCGGAGAGAGGGGGATTCGAACCCCCGGAACGCTCTCGCGCTCAACGGTTTTCAAGACCGCCGCATTCAACCGCTCTGCCATCTCTCCGTGAGTCGTAATGATAGCATCGTTTTGGATTTGCAACAGGGAAGGCGAACGATGACGATCACCGAAATCGATGAGAAGTTCATGCGTGAGGCGCTGGCCGAGGCGCGCGCCGCCGCTGCGGTGGGCGAGGTGCCCATCGGAGCCGTAGTGGTGCGCGACGGCGAGATTGTCGCGCGGGCGCATAATCGCCGCGAGGTCGACCAGGATCCTTCGGCGCATGCCGAGTTTTCGGCCCTGTGCGCCGCCGCTCAGTCGCTTGGACGCTGGCGTCTTTCCGATTGTACGGTCTACGTGACGCTCGAGCCCTGCTGCATGTGCGCGGGGCTTATGGTTAACGCGCGCGTGGGGCGCTGCGTGTACGGCGCGGCTGATGCTAAAGCGGGCGCTCTGGGGTCGCTATACGACCTCAATGCCGACTCGCGCCTGAATCATCGGTTTAATGTGACCGCCGGCGTGCTGGCAGACGAGTGCCGCGCGGTGCTGAGCGGTTATTTTAGTGGGCTGCGTGGCACCGATGGTGCTGGCTGCGGTTGTGGGGCCGATCTTGAGGCGCATACCGCCCACGCCGAGGCGCTTGCGGGTGTCGAAGATACTGCCGTTGGGGCGGTCGATTTTGGTGCCGCGTGCCGCCGGCCCCGCCGTGTGCAGCTGGCGATCGACTCCTTTAAGGGCAGCGTTTCGAGCGCGCAGGCGGAGGAGGCCGTTGCCGAAGGTGTGCGCCGCGTGTGGCCCGATGCCCAGGTAAGCGCGCTGCCGCTGGCGGATGGCGGCGAGGGAACGCTCGATGCCGTTGCCGCGTGCGGCGGTGAGGTCGTGGCATGTGAAGTCGCAGGCCCTCTGGGCGACTGTGTGTCTGCCCGGATGCTGGTGGACGGCGAGTACGAGTCGGCTGTAATCGAGATGGCCGAGGCGGCGGGTATTGGGTATTCGCCTTGCACAGAGCCGGCGGCGTTGGCCGCTACGACCTATGGCGTGGGCGAGCTCATGCTTCGAGCGGTTCGTGCTGGGGCAAAGACTATCTATATTGGTCTGGGCGGCAGTGCCACCAACGACGGTGGCGCCGGCATGCTGCAGGCGCTGGGCGCGCGTGTGGTCGATGATCAGGGCTGCGATGTCGCCCCTGGTCTCGCGGGGCTTGAGCAGGTGGCGAGTATCGATTTGGCACCGGCGCTTCGGGCGCTGAATAGCGCGCGTATCGTCGTGCTCTCTGATGTCGAGAACCCGCTCGTGGGGCGTCGTGGGGCACTTGCAGTGTTTGGCGGGCAAAAGGGCCTGCCGACAGACGATGTCGAAGCGCTGGGCAGGTACGACAGTTGGATGGTCGGCTACGGCCGCCTGCTCGATGCGGCGATTACCGGGGTGCGGGCTCAGGGGTTGTTGCGCGTGCCCGAGGGCGTGCGGACATTTGGCTCGGTGCTCGGCGTGCCTGGCGCGGGCGCGGCAGGTGGCTTGGGCGCCGCGCTGCTGGCGCTCGGTGCTGAGTTGCGTTCGGGCGTGGAGACGGTGCTCGATCTGATTGGGTTTGACGAGCGCGTGCGCGATGTCGACCTGGTCATTACAGGCGAGGGCAACATGGACGAGCAATCCGCTGCCGGCAAGGCGCCGGTGGGCGTGGCCCGCCGTGCCAATCGCTATGGCAAGCCGGTAGTCGCCGTCGTGGGCGGTCGTGCGGATAATTTGGATGCGGTGTATGGTCAGGGCATCGACTTGGTCCTGCCGGTCTGCCGCAGGCCCATGCCTCTTGACCAAGCGCTCGACCCCCAGGAAGCCACAACCAACCTCATCTGCGCCGGTGAAGCAGCCGCCCAAGCCTACGACCTCGCCCGCCTCTAAAACCCAACTCCCTATAAGTTGCGGTGGAATAGTTCCTGTTTGGCGGCTCAGGCGGCAAAAACAGGAACTATTCCACCGCAACTTCGAGAATGGCTATCCGAGGCTGGTCGCCTTGGGCCTTGGGTCGGACCGTCCGCCATGAAATGCGGCCATCTACTACGTTTAGCCGAGCGCCCTTGACCATCCCGGATTTTGTGAAATTAAAACCGCAGGTAGAAAGCTTGCCGATTTTCGAAAAAGCCGGCTATGGTTGACCCCTGCGGCCTAAACGTAGTAGATAGGCCCCTTTTGTGGCACGGCAGCAGACCAGTCTTTTTGGGACGGGGCTTATTTGACTACCTGTCGATCTGATTGCCCAAGTAGTCAAAAAGCCCCGTCCCAAATTAGCTACCTTGCCCCATCGGGCGGGAGCGGGTAAGATATATCGAGCGCCTAGCGCGTTCGATGGGTTCGGATGACGACATGTTCCGAATCTGGTCAGGTCCGGAAGGAAGCAGCCATAAGGAGCCTCTGTCGGGCATCCGAATCCATCGAGTGCGCAGGCGTTTTTTGGTGCCGC
>CABUAL010000181.1 GCA_902489515.1 uncultured Collinsella sp.
CGTCGTCGTCCTCGTAGGGCGAGATGGCCAATCTCGAGCACCTGTAGGGCGAAAGGGCCGATAGCGCCCTTCCCCGCTTCAACCAACTAGGAGAACCAACATGGCCCAACCCGATCTTAAGCGAGCGGCAAAGCTCGACACCAGAGCCGTCGCCCTCGCTTCCCTGCCCTTCATGGGCATGATCAGCTTCTGGCAGGTCTACGACGGCATCGTGCCCAAGATGCTCACCGGCACCTTCGGCCTGTCCAACTCGCTCACCGGCGCAATAATGGCTATCGATAACGTCTTCGGCCTATTCCTGCTGCCGCTCTTTGGCATCCTCTCTGATCGTTGCACGAGCAAGCTCGGGCGCCGCACACCCTTCATTCTGGGCGGCTCGGCGGTAGCTGTACTCTCAGTTCCGCTCGTCGCAATCGCCAACAACATGCACAGCCTTCCCGTGCTCATCGGCGCGATTATCCTCACGCTCTTGGCAATTTGTGCCTATCGCACCATGACGGTGGCCGTCGTGGCCGACATTACGCCCCGCCCGCTGCGAACCAAGGCGGATTCGATCGAAAAGATCGTCGGCTATGCGGGAACGGGATTGATGCTCGTCGCCATCTCGGTCATGGTGCCCAAGGTTGAACAACCCGAGTACCTGCCGCTGTTTATCCTGCAGGCTGGATTTATCCTTGTTTCGGCCCTAGTCTATGGCCTCTTTGTCTGCGAGCCCGCTTTGGTCAAAAAGATGCGCGAGAAGTCGCTGGCCATGGGCATCGACGAGGACCAAATCGACAAGGATGACTCCCCCGAGGCCGGCGGCAAGGAGCGCGTTGCCGACGCGAGCATACGTCGCTCCATCATCATGTTGCTCGCCGCAACGTTTTTCTACTACATGAGCTACAACGCCATGACCACCAACATCAGCCGTTACGCCGACATGTTCTACGGCATGGAAGGCGGCTCCTACGCCATCATCAATATCGTTACGATCGTGGGTGCGCTCCTGAGCTACGTGCCCCTCGCGAACCTCTCGCTCAAGATCGGCCGTAAAAAGGTCGCGCTGGGAACCTCTGTCATCATGGTGCTGTGCCCAGCACTCCTTTGGCTGGCCCCCGGCTTCTCGCCTGTTCTGTACGGTGTCTTTTTACTTATGGGCGTCGCTCTGGGCGGTGTGGATCTGTGCGTCTACACGATGATCCTTGAGTGCTGCAGCTCCAAAAGCGTAGGCCGCTACTCCGGCTACTACTACACTGTGAGCATGGCAGCTCAGGTGGCGACGCCGATTCTCTCGGGTATCGTTATGGACGTGGCGCCGGCGATGCTTTTTGCCTACATCACGGCGATGGGCCTGCTTATGGCCGTAAGCGTTGCTGCCGCCAAACACGGTGACGCAATCTTAATCGACGAGGTCGCTCGCCGCGAAGCAGCCGAGTAAGCGCCTGGATTGTCCATCGAGCGCGAAAGGATGCCGGATAGGTACAGCGCCTATCCGGCATCCTTTTCCCTCGAAAGCCTAGCCCAAGCTTAACCAACCGTGACAGATTCCCCGGTAAAGGCACTGATCATCAACAGGCCAAAGAACGCAAGGTAGCTTATGCTCAGCAGATAGGCGATAACCAAAAAGACAATCCATCCCACATTGGTCTTGCCGTCGGCGCGGCGTTGTTCGCGACAACGATAGAGCCAGATCGTCACGCCAATGGCGACAATCAGCAACACGAGCGCCGCCGCAGCCAAACCGGCAAGTGCAAACATCATGCCAATGCTCAGCACAACAACCGGGAGCAGTAACAAACCGCACCCGCAACCACCCGGACTATATACGGCAGATTGTCGACGTCGCCTCATCGTCACTCCATTCTCAGCGTCTTTGGCTCTACAATGCGATGGCCTGCTGGACAGGAACAATCTTGTCGAGCTCAAGTTTAATCCGCCTTTTCTCGGCCTCGAGATCAAACGCCATCTGGGCGCGCAGCCAATAACCATCCGTCAGGCCAAAGTAACGGCAAAGACGAAGGTCCGTGTCAGCCGTCACACGGCGTCTTCCCAAGACAATCTGCCCGATGCGCTGAGCCGGAATCCCGGTCTCCTTTGCAAGGCGATATTGAGAAATACCCATAGGAATAAGAAATTCCTCTTTGAGAAGCTCGCCAGGAGTCACTGGTGACAGCAAATCAGTCGCAGCCTCTTCATTTGTGGTAATCGACGATTTCGACATTCCAAGCCATCCCCTGTCTCCACTCAAAGCAGACCCGGTAGCGTTCGTTGACGCGAATACTGTATTGACCGGCACGATCGCCCTTCAACGCTTCAAGGCGGTTGCCCGGCGGAATGCGAAGATCATCAAGTGAAGCGCAGACCTGCAGTTGGCGAATCTTCCTCAATGCGACCCGCTCAAATGGAATGAACTTTCTGACCCGCACACCCATGGCAAAGCGTTCGGTATCTTCATCTTTATACGATGCAATCATAGTATCGCCTTACGTTAATAACGTCAAACGTTTCTATAGACTTACATCTTCATTATACCGTACATCTGTTCGTATTTTCTGGGTAATTACTTCTTTGCTCGCTAGACAAGCGAAAGCAATCGTTTGTAGACATCGAGGCCTTTGAGCAGGATTTGCTCGTCAAAGAGCATGGTATCGGTATGCAGGGCGCTCGTGGCATAGGTGGGGCAGCCGTCCGAATCGTTCGGATTGCCTTGGCCGGCGGGCACGCCCGTACCCAGCAAGAAGAAAACGCCCGGCAGATGGCGCTGGTAGAAGGCGAAGTCCTCGGCAATCAACAGCGGCTCGTCCACAAGCTGCAGCTCGGGCAAGGCCGGAGCAATGTGGGCGAACAGCTCGGGGTCGTTATCGACCGGCGGATAACCCTCGGCAAAGTCGAGATCGTACGTGCAGCCCGTTGCGGTGCAGGCCTCGTCCAGCACGCGGCGCACACCCTCGCGCGCGCGGTCGAACATATCGTCCGTAAACACGCGCAGGCTACCGGCGACATGGGCCTCCCCCGCCACCGCGTTGCAGACGGTGCCTGCCTGCAGCAGACCAAACTTGCCGATGCAGGGCTCGTCGGCACCCAGCTCGTCCATCAGCTCGCGCTCGGCAACCAAGAACTTGGCCGCCGCCAGCGCCGCATCGTGCGACTCCTCGACCGGCACGCCATAGGTCTTAGCAATATGGATGCTCGTACCGTGAATATAGATATGCGTCTCGCTCGAGCGCGCCAGCAGCGGACCGGAACAGCTCGCCAACGTGCCGGCGGGCAGATCGGGCCACACATGGAAGCCGAAGATGCGATCGGCCCCGGAACGCTCAAACACGCCGCTCTCGCATACCGTCTTGGCACCACCGGTCGTTTCCTCGGCCGGCTGGAACACAAAGAGCACGTTGCGCCTCATGGCGCCCGGCTGCTCGCGAATCGTACGGTCGACATACGTCGCGGCGGCAAGTGCCATGGCCATGTGACCGTCATGTCCGCAAGCGTGCATCTTGCCGGGATGGGTCGAGGCAAAGGCCGCCCCTGTCGCCTCCTCAATGGGCAGCGCATCCATATCGGCGCGAATCGCCGTGGCATGCGCGGCATCAACGCCGGCGTCGAAGAAAGCGCAGACGCAGCTGGGGCACGGATGGGTCACTTCGCAGGTGAGCGGTGCCAGCACGCCCTCGATATAGGCAATGGTTTGCGGAAGATCGAAATCGAGCTCCGGAATGCGATGGAGATCGCGCCGATAGCGACGGAGTTCTTGGAGCTCGGTCATAGAGGATCCCTTCGTGAGGCACATCTGTTGCAACTTATTGTGATACAGGATTGTGGCGCACATGTTTCCAGCATATCCCTGCATTTTTTAAACGTTATATACGAATACTCTTGTTTGGTAAAGTGCAACGTGATAGGGTCTTTACCACTTGATAGAGGCGCGGGCACGAAGAGCCGCGGGCGAGCCGGCAGGCTTTGACCCCGCGGGGAGGCGAAACCCGCCGAACTGGGTTTTTCGGGCACGAACAACCTGGTGGGCCTGTGGGAAACACCCACAGGACTGTCTGCAGCAATGCGGGAGCGCTATCCGGACATTGGGTCCACGCTATGCGGATTCGATGCGCAGATGGCGCCGTCTGGATAGCGAGGTTTACGGGACATGGCATTGACCCCCAACGAGGCATATGCGGCCAAGCAGCCGTTTGTGGACAAGGAGACGCTCGAACACAT
>CABUAL010000182.1 GCA_902489515.1 uncultured Collinsella sp.
GCTGCGGTGACGTCGATGCCCATCTTGGAGCACAGCCCCGCGGCCGGTGGGAGCAACGCTACTTCACGACCAAGATGTCGCAGTCCGTGTTGCGCAGCAGGAACGTCGAAATCGAACCCAGCAGCGCATACTTGATCGAGGACAGGCCGCGGGCGCCGCAGAGCACCAGGTCGGGCTTAACCACGTCGAGCATCTCGTCCTTGAGCGTCTCGCGAATACGGCCGGCGCGAATCATGACCTCGACTTCGGGAATATCGGGATTGGCCTTGGCCTCTTCGAGCTGCTTGGCGATGGAGTTCTTAAATGCCTCCTCTAGGCCGTTGACCAGATCGACCGGATAGGAACCGGCGCTCTCGAGCGCCGTGGAATCGATAACGTGGCCGATGATTAGCTTGGCGCCGTTGTTCGCGGCGACCTTGATGGCGCGCGCGAGCACAAAATCCTGCTGCTCAGTACCGTCGAGTGAAACAAATACCTTGGTGTAGCCCTCGTTCATGGTTTCCTCCTTGGTCTATCGCACGGGCGCGGGGCTCGTGCATCGGGCGGGCGCGGGCGCGTTGGCCGCCGGACACTTTATCTTGTTGCAGTTATACCCAAGGATTTGGGTTTGACCGCTCGCAATTCTGTGAACGGGCGAGTTTTTTGGTAAGGGTAGGCGTAGACGCGCCCGAACGGTTGATAATGGGACATCGCCCGCACCGTCCGCAGAACAATATCGGCGGGTGTCTAACGAGGGGGTCCCTTTGGATATTATCGAGCTTCTAAAATCTGCCTTCATGGGCCTGGTCGAGGGCATCACCGAATGGCTGCCTGTTTCGTCGACCGGTCACATGATCTTGGTGGACGAGTTCGTCAAGATGAACGTGAGCGAGACGTTCTGGAATATGTTCCTGGTCGTGATTCAGCTCGGCGCCATTCTGGCCGTCTGTGTGCTGTTCTTCCATGAGCTCAATCCGTTCTCGCCCAGCAAGGGCAAGGAGGGCCGTCGCGACACCTGGGTGCTGTGGGGCAAGATTGTGCTCGGTTGCATTCCTGCGGCGGCGATCGGCCTGCCGCTCAACGACTGGATGGAGGAGCATTTCTACAATGCTCCCGTCGTGGCGCTGGCGCTCATTGTGTACGGCGTGCTGTTTATCGTGATCGAGAACTGGCGCGCGAGCAAGCGCGAGGAAATGGCCGTTGCCGGTTCGTTTGGTTCTCGTGCTGTGGTGTCGGGTGGACGTCCCGCCGGTGCGCACTTTGCGGCGCCCGCCGCGGCTACCGCTGAGGATGAGCGCGATGACGAGGATCTGGACTTTGGTTCCATCACCACGCTCGAGGACCTGAGTTGGAAGACCGCACTGGGCATCGGATGCTTCCAGGTGCTCTCGCTGATTCCGGGCACGTCGCGCTCCGGTTCCACCATCATCGGCGGCCTGCTTTTGGGCTGCACGCGTTCGGTGGCGTCCAAGTTTACGTTCTTCCTGGCCATCCCTGTCATGTTTGGCGCGAGTGCGCTCAAGCTGGTCAAGTATTTCATCAAGGGCGGTACGTTCGGTGCCAACGAGGTCGCCATCCTGGGCGTGGGCTGCGTTGTGGCCTTTGTGGTTTCGCTCATCGCTATCAAGTGGCTCATGGGCTTCGTCCGCCGTCACGACTTTAAGTGCTTCGGTGTTTACCGCATCATCCTGGGCATCGTAGTGCTCGCATACTTCTTCGTTCTGGAGCCGATGCTCGGCCTCTAACTTAGTCGACGTTGCGCGGCGGCCAGGGCGACAACTTGTCATTCAAAGGGGGTGGCATGACCAAAAGGTCTATGCTGCCCCCTTTTTCATGCCAATTTGTTCGCCCTGGCCGCCGCTCGCTGCTGCTGTCATGACATCGGCGGTTTCGTGATTGTCAATAGATTGGTGCAAAGTAACCTGACCCCATTGCGCCAAATCCGCTGGGCGGGCCTGACGGTGGCGCACGGAGTCGTGGTGTGATTTGCGTCGGTGTCCGCGCGGCTCGGTATACTGGTACGGCTCAAACTATGGCGCTGCCCGCAGGCGCGCCGTCCGTCAGATGAGGAGTCGCCCATGACCCAGCCCTTGCCCTGGGAAAAGAATGTCGCGGTACCTGTGCCGCCCGCGCCGGAACCCGTGCCGCTCGATGCATACACCGCCCCTGCTGCGCCGGAGCCCGAGCTCGTTCCGCTCGACATCTACGACGCTCCCGCGCCGGCGCCCAAGCCCGCCAAGCCGCTCGTCGACATCGACAGCCTTAATCCCGCTCAGCGCGAGGCGGTCCTGACCACCGAGGGCCCGCTGCTGGTCCTTGCCGGCGCCGGCTCGGGCAAGACCCGCGTCTTGACCTTCCGTATCGCACATATGCTCGGCGACCTGGGCGTTAAGCCCTGGCAGATCCTTGCCATCACGTTTACCAACAAGGCCGCGGCCGAGATGCGTGAGCGTCTGGCGGCACTCATTCCCAGCGGCACCCGTGGCATGTGGGTATGCACCTTCCATGCCATGTGCGTGCGTATGCTGCGCGAGGACGCCGACCTGCTGGGATACACCGGTCAGTTCACCATCTACGATGACGATGACTCAAAGCGCATGGTGCGCGACATTATGCAGGCGCTCGGTATCGAGCAAAAGCAGTTCCCCATCAACATGATCCGCAGCAAGATCAGCTCGGCCAAAAACGCCATGATCGGCCCCGAGGACATGCTCAAATCCGCCGACAGCCCCAATGACAAAAAGGCCGCGCAGGTCTACCTGGAGCTGGAACGCCGCCTGCGCGCCGCCAACGCGATGGACTTCGACGACCTGCTCGTGCGCACGCTCGAGCTGCTGCGCACCCGCCCCGAGGTGCTCGACAAGTACCAGGAGCGCTTCCGCTACATTAGCGTCGACGAGTATCAGGACACCAACCACGTCCAGTACGAGATCGCCAACCTGCTGGCCGCCAAGTACCAAAACCTCATGGTCGTGGGCGACGACGATCAGTCCATTTATAGCTGGCGTGGCGCCGACATCACCAATATCCTGGACTTTGAGAAGGACTTTAAAGACTGCAAGACCGTCAAGCTGGAGCAGAACTACCGCTCTACGGGTCATATCCTGAACGCCGCCAACGCCGTGGTACGTCACAACTCGCAGCGCAAGGACAAGCGCCTGTTTACGGCCGAGGGCGACGGCGAGAAGATCCAGGCCTTCCAGGCAAGCGATGAGCGCGACGAGGGTCGCTGGATTGCCGGCGAGATCGAAAAGCTGCATGCCAAGGGCACGAGTTACGACGACATCGCCGTGTTCTACCGCACCAACGCCCAGTCGCGTATTCTCGAAGATATGTTTCTGCGCGCGGGCGTGCCCTACAAGATCGTGGGCGGCACGCGATTCTTCGACCGTGCCGAGATCCGCGACGTCATGGCCTACCTTAAGATGATCGTGAACCCGGCCGACGAGATGAGCGTCAAGCGCGTCATCAACACGCCGCGCCGCGGCATCGGCTCCACCTCGATCCAAAAGATCGAGCAGCTGGCGCGCGACAACCGCTGCTCGTTCTTCCAAGCCTGCGAGATCGCAACGGCCGAGACGGGCATGTTTAGCGCCAAGGTGCGCAATGGCCTGTCGAGCTTTGTGGCGCTGGTGCGCGAGGGTCGCCGCGTGGACGGCGAGCTCAAGGACGTCGTCGAGATGATTGTCGACAAGACGGGCCTGCTGCAGGCCTTCCGCGCCGAGGGCACCATGGAGTCCGAGAGCCGCGCCGAGAACATCCAAGAATTCCTGGGTGTCGCTGCCGAATTTGAGGAGACGCACGAGGATATCGAAGGCACGCTCGAGAGCTTGGAAGAGCTGCGCGCTGCCGGTGTTGCCGATGTGCCTGCTAGCGCCGAGCCCGAGCCTGTCGTGGTGAGCGCGCCTGCGCCCGAACCGGGGCCATCTGCCCCGGTATCCTCGTTTGAGGCGCTCGTTGGCGCGCGTGACGCCGCGGGCTCCAATCCGCTCGATAGCTTGGCCGCTCCGGCGCTGTCTCCGCAGGATGCCCTGGCCGCCGCCATCGCGGGCAACGCGTATGCCGCGCCGACGGAGATGCCGGCGGGTGCCGTGCATGCCGACGAGATCGAGCGCACCTACGGTCCGCTCACCTGTAAGGCGCTGCCGGCGCTCATGGAGTGGCTGGCCCTGCGCTCCGCGCGGGTTGGCAGAGGTCGAGCCGTAGG
>CABUAL010000183.1 GCA_902489515.1 uncultured Collinsella sp.
TGGACCATCGCCGACCTTGCGGCGCTGCGTGCGGTACATGACGACCGCCGTGAGCAGAGCTCCGACCACATAGGCCAAGCCGTACCAGTAGATGGTGATGGGCCCCGCCGAGATGGCGACGGGATCAAGCATATGGTAGAGGTCGTTGAGCATATCGGTCCCCCTGCTCCCTACATACAAATGCGGCCGCGGGCCTTGCGCTCGCAGCCGCATATTCGGGCGTGACGTCTATGCGGAGCATATCGCCCGCAGCTTTCACTTCTTAGAACGGCGCATACTCGTCGTACAGGTCATCGGTCTCGCCGGAGGCATTGACCTGCTCGACACGCGTAACGCCGGGCACGTGCTCCTTGAGGATACGCTCGATGCCCATGGAAAGCGTCAGGGCGCTCATGGGACAACCGGCACAGGCGCCCTGAAGCTCCAGCTTGACGACGCCCTCGTCATCAACGCCTATATACTCCATGTCGCCGCCGTCGGCCTGTAGGTTGGGGCGAATCTCTTCAAGAACCTTCTTAAGCAGCTCTTCGTTAACAGCCACAGGGGCTCCTTTCTCACAATAACGCGGGCGCGCCCGCGGACAGAGCTATGTTACTACAGCCGTGTACCCGCTCACGAGCCGTCCATGCGCGCAGACGCGACTTTCACGAGTAGTCAATTTGGGACGGGGCTCTTTGAGCTGCTTTTGCCGGCGCCCGACGCTAACACAGGCTGCCGCTACTGCTGAGTTTGTCCCCCGGTACCAATATGAACATCGACGATAACCTGGCGGTAGCTGATGCCACAGGAGTCGAGGATGCGGCGGCTGATGCGTCCGTCATCGGTGTCGGCGTACTTGTTGTCCAGGTAGACGACCTCGCCCACGCCCACCTGAGCCAAAATCTTGGCGCAGTCGTGGCACGGGAACAGCGTGACGTAGACCGTGGAACCCTCGAGGTCCTTGAGCGAGCCACGGTAGTTGAGCACGGCGTTGGCCTCGGCATGGACCACGTAGTTGTGCTTGTCCTGCAGCGGGTCGTCGCTCGTACCCCACGGAAAAAAGTCGTCGTTGAGCGCCGAGGGTGTACCGTTGTAGCCCACCGAAAGGATGCGGTGGTTGGTGTTGGCGATGCACGCACCCACCTGCGTGTTGGGGTCCTTGCTGCGACGCTGCGCGGCGATGGCCACGCTCATAAAGAACTCGTCCCAGCTAATGACGTCCAGGCGCTTGCCTGACGAAGTTTGATGAAGATCGTCCGACATGGCAGACACCTCCGTAATCGCAATAGTTTGACCCATTGTAGCAGGTGAAAGGTGGAGGCGTTTGTCCCACCGGCGCCCTCACCTTTACACGCGGCGGGGCTTTTGGTTGATGCGGTAGAGCTCGGCGAGACCCCGCAACGTCAGCGCGCCGTCGACCGTCAGACTATGACCGACCAGCGACGCAAGCGCCTCGGCATCGTCGCCGGTAATGACTATGGGCACGTCGCCCTCCCCCGCGGCCTTGGTCGCGCGCATCTCGGCGAGCACCATGTCGAGCATGCCGTCGATGCGGGCCACCTCGCCCAAGACCACGCCCGAGCGCATGGCCTCGCGCGTGTTGCGGCCGATTACATGCGTGGGTGCCGAGGGCTCGACCTGCGGCAGACGCGCTGCTGCCGCCGAAAGCGAGCGGGCGCCGAGCGCCAGCCCCGGCGCGATGACGCCGCCCACAAAGGTGCCGTGGCGAGGTGGCCCGGAGCCGCCACGGCATCGGCGATGCGGTCGGGGCCGATCTCGGCCGGGTCGTCGTAGTGCACGGGCATGCCGGTCTTGAGGCCCGGCCCCACCGTGAGCACGCGCCCCGTGCAGATACGGGAAAGAGCCGCCTTCCACGGGCGCTCGAGCGCCGGCACCACGCAGCTCAGCACGGCCGCCGTGGGCACGAGCGCGCCGGGCATGCCCGCATCGGCCGCCAGCGCGGCCATGACTTGAGCGAGACGCATACGCGCTTCGTCGGCCGTAATGCTCGATGGCGTCGTGATCTCGCACGTCGCAAGCGGGCATTCCTGCGCCGCGGCCGAATCCTCTGCAAACAGACCAAAGCGAATGAACGTGTTACCCACGTCGACCGTCAATATATATGCGCACCCATTAAGCATCGTCGGCGCTCCTTTCGTCTGCCCAGCAGTATATCGCCTACCTAAACCAGTCATCCCAAAATGACTAGCTTACGGCTATACTGGTGCGCGGTCGCGCGCGAGCTCACGCGGCGGCCCTTGGTAACCCGACTTCCCGCGCCGTATCCGTAGCGGCGCTCCCGGGGGAAGCGGATATACGCAAAGGAGTTCAATATGAGCAATCCCTCGAACCGCGCTTCGATGCGCGGGCAACTCACGCTGCGCGGCGTCGTCATCGGCGTCCTTGGCTGCGTGATCATCACGGCAAGCTCGGCCTACACCGCCCTCAAGATGGGCGCTCTCCCCTGGCCGATCGTCTTCGCTGCCGTCATCTCGCTGTTCTTCCTTAAGCTCATGGGCAATGCCAGCCTCAACGAGGCCAACGTCACCCACACCATCATGTCCGCGGGCGCCATGGTCGCCGGCGGCCTAGCGTTTACCATCCCGGGTGCCTGGATGCTGGGCTATGCCGACCAGATCAGCTGGCTCGACATGTTTATCGTGGCACTCGCCGGCACCATCCTGGGCCTGCTGGCCACCGCGCTCATCCACCGTCACTTTATCGTGGACGCCGCGCTTGAGTTCCCCACCGGCAACGCCGCAGCTCAGACCCTGCGCGCCACCGAGGCCGGCGGCAAAACCGGCAAGCAGCTCTTTGGCTCCATGGCCATCGCCGGCATCTATAGCGTGCTGCGCGACGCCCTGGGCGTGGTGCCCAGCATGCTATGCACGCTCAACATCCCCGGCGTGACCTTTGCCATCTACAACTCGCCCATGCTGCTCTCCGTCGGCTTCCTCGTGGGCTTCGCCCCGGTCGCCTTCTGGTTTGCCGGCGCCCTGCTGGGCAACTTTGGCATCATCGTGGGCGGCACCGCTGCCGGTCTGTTCGACGTTATGACTGCGCAAGGCATCGTCAAGTCCCTGGGCATGGGCCTCATGATGGGCTTTGGCGTCGCCGTCGTCCTCAAGGACATCCTGCCGCAGGTCGCCGGTATCGTCCGCGGTCTTGCCGCCGACAGCTCCACCGACACCGACGAGCAGTCGCTCATCTCGGGATCGCTTAAGCTCGACGCCGGCATCATCGGCCTGGGCGCTGCCGCCATCGCCGTGATCATCGCCATCGTGCTTAACCTTGGCCCCGTTCCGGCCGTCATCGTGACGCTATTCACCTTTGTCACCACCATCATGAGCGCACAGAGCTGCGGCCAGACGGGCATCGACCCCATGGAGATCTTTGGCCTCATCGTTATGCTCATCGTGGCCGCCTTCGCGCAGATCGCTCAGGTCAAGCTGTTCTTTATCGCCGGCATCGTAGCCGTGGCGTGCGGCCTTGCGGGCGACGTCATGAACGACTTTAAGGCCGGCGCCGTGCTGGGCACCAACCCGCGTGCGCAGTGGATCGGCCAAGCCATTGGCGGCATCGTGGGTGCCCTGGTCGCTGCCGCTGTCATGGTCGCGCTCGTCACCGCCTATGGTCCGGACGCCTTCGGCCCCGACAAGAGCTTTGTGGCCGCGCAGGCAAACGTGGTCGCCACCATGGTCTCGGGCATCCCGAGCGTGCCGTGGTTCGCAGGTGGCTTTATCGCCGGCATCGTCATGTACTGGCTTGGCATTCCGGCCATGATGATCGGCCTGGGCGTGTACCTGCCGTTCTACATGTCACTCACGGCATTCCTGGGCTCCTGCGTCAAGCTCGCCTACGACAAGTGGTCCGCCCACCGCGACGCCACCGCTGGTCTTTCTGACGAGGAGAGGGCTGCCAAGGACGCCGCCTTCCAAGAGCAGGGCCTGGTTGTCGCCAGCGGCCTGCTCGGCGGCGAGTCCATCGTCGGCGTTATCCTGGCGTTTGTCTCCGTGGGCTTGAGCCTGCTGGGCTAAGTCGAGCAGCTGCTCGACAGCAACCATATTGCCTACGGCTTGCCCGGTCGGTAGCTTTCGCGGCTGCCGACCGGGCTTTTTGATATCGAAACAAAGATAGGCCAGCGCGCTGCGTATGACAGCGCGCCGGCCTTATCGGTTAAGACATCGAAGCGCTC
>CABUAL010000184.1 GCA_902489515.1 uncultured Collinsella sp.
CGAGCGGGGGCTCCTGTCGTTTCCGTGCCCTCGGATTGGGTCATAGTGTCTGTCGTATGTCTATCCTGCGACGCCTCGATTCTTGCGGCGGCAGGCACCTAATCCCCTACGATTGGCGGTAATGGTCAAAGAAGTCGGCGAGGTCTTCGAGGGACTCTTTGAGTACTTCCATGCGCGGCAGGTACACGATGCGGAAGTGATCGGGCTCGGCCCAGTTAAAGCCGCCGCCGCGCGTGATCAGAATCTTCTTCTCGTGCAGCAGGTCAAGGGCGAACTGCTCGTCATCGGTGATGTTGAACTTCTTCACATCCATCTTGGGGAAGATGTAGAACGCTGCACGCGGCTTAACCACCGAGATGCCGTCAATCTTGTTGAGCGCCTCATACACAAAGTTGCGCTGCTCGTAGACACGGCCGCCGGGACGGATGTAGTCGTTAACGGACTGATGGCCACCGAGTGCCGTCTGAACGATCGACTGAGCCGGCACGTTGGAGCACAGGCGCATGTTAGAGAGCATGTTGATGCCCATGATGAAGTCGCTCATGCAGCGCTGGTTGCCCGAAAGCACCATCCAGCCAATGCGATAGCCCGCGATCATGTGCGACTTGGACAGACCGCTAAAGGTGACACAGGGCAGATCGGGGGCGAGCGAGGCAATCGAGACGTGCTCGTAGCCGTCCATGCACAGGCGGTCGTAGATCTCATCGGCAAAGATCATCAGCTGATGCCTGCGTGCAATCTCGACGATGCCCTCGAGCACCTCGCGCGGATAGACAGAGCCCGTGGGGTTGTTGGGGTTGATGATGACGAGGGCTTTGGTCGCGCTCGTAATCTTGGACTCCATATCCTCCAGGTCGGGATACCAATCCGCCTGCTCATCGCACAGATAATGTACGGGATGACCGCCAGCAAGGGTAGCGCACGCCGTCCAGAGCGGATAGTCGGGGCTGGGGATCAGAATCTCGTCGCCATTGTCGAGCAGCGCGTTCATCGAAAGCTGAATGAGCTCGGACACGCCGTTGCCCGTGTAGATATGCTCCATCTGAACGTTGGGCAGGCCTTTGATCTGCGAATACTGCATGATCGCCTTGCGCGCGGAGAACAGGCCACGCGAGTTGGAATAGCCTTCGCAGTCGGGCAGCTGCTGGCGCATGTCCTTGATGACCTCATCGGGCGTGCGGAAACCGAAGGGCGCCGGGTTGCCGATATTGAGCTTGAGGATGCGCTCGCCCTCGTCCTCCATACGGGCGGCCTCGTCGACGACGGGACCGCGCACGTCATACAGGACGTTATCGAGCTTGGTGGATTTAGAAAAAGTACGCATGGTGGTGCTCCTTGCAATTTGAGCTGAGGGATGGGGTTCGGGTTTGGAATCGTTGCGGGGTGATGATGCCTCGCCTTGATCGGCGTCGCCGGCAAGCAGCCAGGTAACATCGACCTCCAAAATACGGGCGAGCAGCTCAGCCACATCGCGCCGCGGGATCGTCTTGCCGCTCACATATTGGCTCATCTGACTCTTGCCGAGTTTTTTGCCGAGCATCTCCGATGCGCGGATCACGTCCGACTGGCGAACGTCGCGATCGGACATAGCCTGTCGCAGGCGATCGCTAAACGTCTCTTGGGCCACTAGAACCTCCTTGCTGGCAAAGTTCAATTTATAGAACACGAATTGAACCATGGTTCAATTTAGCAAGCAGTATAACGCGGCGCTTCATTCGAAAGTTCAATTTCATAAGAAAATGTATCGGACTCCGAGATCTGCCCAAAGCAAACAATGGCGTGTACACGTTTAGAGGTATTCGAGAAAACGGGCGGCGGCAAGCGAAACGTCGGCCGTTCGATATATGGCATTGATCTGCCGATGGGGATGTCCCTCGAGTGGTCGCACGGCAACATCGAACTGACAGCGGCGCAAGATGAGCGCGGGAAGAATGCTCACGCCCAAGCCGTCCTCGACCATAGCCATAATCGCATAGTCATCCCAAGTCGACAGTTTTGAGCGCACCGCCAGTCCCGCCCGACGAAACAACGGCGTAATCTCGTCATCGGTGCCGCGTTCTAGCAGAATAAACTGCTCGTTGGCTAAATCGGCAAGAGAAACGACCTCCGCCGTGGCAAGCAAAGAGTCTGCCGGCACTACTGCCATCAACTCGTCGCGCACCAAAGACCGCGATGCCATGCCGTTTTCTCGGGGCTCACGCGGGATAAAGCCCAGGTCGCAGCGGCCTTCCGCCACCCATTGCTCAATCTCGGAGTAATCACCCATCAGCAGCTCGTAATCGACATCCGGATGATCGGCGCGAAAGCGCGCAATCACCGGCGGCAGCACGTGGGTCGCCACGCTCGAAAACGTACCGATGCAGATTTTGCCGCGCATGAGCCCGCGCATCTCATCCACGCGTCGCTGCAGGCGGCCAAACTCCTCGCATAACGCCTCAACCGCAGGCATAACTTGCCGTCCATCGGCAGAAAGTACTACGCCCTCGCGACTGCGGTCGAGCACCTTAAAGCCCCAGTCGGCCTCGAGATCGGCCACCATGCGGCTCACGCCCGACTGCGAATAGCTCAGGCGCTCGGCGGCGCGCGTAAAACTGCCGGCGCGCACGGTCTCGAGCAGCACCTGCATCTTTTGAATATTCGTTTCCACGGCACCCCTCCACCTTTGCATGAGTTTTTGTCATGTTAGCCATGCATTATATTCGCTTTTCTTCTATTGCCAGTTCGCCCATAGTGAACATGCTCGAATATAGAGGGGACGGAAGCGCATGGACAACGGACTGTTTACGTACTTAGCAGCATTGCTATTGTTTGGCTCCAACGGCATCATCGCCGCTGCCATCGCGCTGCCGAGCTCCGATATCGTGCTACTGCGCACGTTTTTGGGCGCCCTCTCGCTTGTCACTATCCTTGCCATCACCCAACGCCATAAACTGCAGGCGCCATCTCGTCCCCGCGAAGCCGCAGCACTCCTTCTGTCGGGAGCCGCGCTGGGTGCCAGCTGGATTTTTCTGTTCCGTGCCTACCAGACGATCGGCGTCGGCGTATCCTCGCTGCTGTACTACTGTGGCCCCATCATTGTCATGGCGCTCTCCCCACTCATCTTTGGTGAAAAACTGACCGGCGGCAAAATCGCCGGGTTTATCGCCGTCGCCTGCGGTGCTTTTCTCATTGCAGCACAAGGTCTAGGCGGCAATATGCCCATTGCGGGTATCGTCTGCGGTATCGCCTCGGCATTTTGCTATGCGCTGATGGTCATCGCTAGCAAGGGTGCGCCACACATCGAAGGCCTCGAGAACTCCACGCTCCAGGTGAGCGCCGCCTTTGTGACCGCGCTGGTCCCCACGCTCATCACGCAGGGCGCTCCCTCATTCCTGTCCGCCGGCGTCGCCACCAGTATTGATTGGCGCGCCGTCGTCATGCTCGGCGTCGTCAACACCGGCATTGGTTGCCTGCTCTACTTTAGTGCCGTCGCCAAGCTGCCCGTCCAGACCGTCGCGGTCGTCGGCTACCTCGAGCCGCTTTCGGCCGTCGTGTTCTCGGCCGTCCTTTTGGGCGAAGCCATAACACCGGTCCGCCTGATGGGCGCCGCGCTTATCATCGGCGGCGCGATTTTTTGCGAACTCGCCGGCAAACGCGCAAACGCCAAGGCTGGCATCGCCCAGACAGTACGTGCTTAAAAGCCCCTGCTTTGAAATGCTACCTGCGTAGATAAATAATCCCCAGCTGAGGATTATTGTCTAAAATAACCCGATGTGCCAAACTGCTCTTGTATGTATAAAGACGGCATAAAGTTTTTTGTCCTAGACAGATAACCGGATGTCTAAGGGAGTCCTCGTGGCACACAATAAACTGGAGGCAAACCTCCAAGACCAGCACGGGCAAGGCGGGCACGGAGCCATCCCCCTCTCCGCTGGCATGCTGCTCGTAACGCTCGGCGTCGTCTATGGTGACATCGGCACGAGCCCCATGTACACCATGAAATCAATCGTCGCCAACAACGGCGGCATCGGTACCGTCAGCGAGGACATGATCCTGGGCGCGCTTTCGCTCGTCATCTGGACCATGACGCTCGTGACCACGGTCAAGTACGTGGTAATCGCCATGAAGGCCGACAACCACA
>CABUAL010000185.1 GCA_902489515.1 uncultured Collinsella sp.
CCCGTCGTAAAAGTCTGCCTCGGGAGGATCGATGCCGGCGTCCAGATAGAACTCGTCGCTCATCTGGAAGGTGTGGCGGCCAAAGCGTTCGTAGGCACGATCCTGGTAGGGACGGATCATGGCAATGGTCTCGCGCGCTAGCTCGGGCTTGTCGCTGTAGGACCAGCTAAAACGGTTCTGATGCTTGGTAAAACCGAGCGGCACAATGCCCAGGCTTGTGATTTGCTCGTGCTCCTCGCAAAAGCGCAGGGTCTTTTCCAGCTCTTCGCCGTCGTTCATGCCAGGGCACAGTACGATCTGGGCGTGGATCTCGATGCCGGCGGCCATGATGGCCTCGAGTACGTCCATGCCGCGCTGGGCGTTGCGGCCCATCATACGACGGCGGACGTCGGGGCTCACGGCATGGACCGACACGTTCATGGGGCTCATGTTGCGGGCGATGACGTTTTGCACGTCCTCGTCGGTGAGGTTCGTGAGCGTGACGAAGTTGCCCTGCAAAAAGCTCAGGCGGTAGTCGTCGTCGCGAATATAGAGCGTTGAGCGGCCGCCCTTGGGCAGCATGGTCATAAAGCAGAACACGCAGGCGTTTACGCAGGTACGCATGCCATCGAAGATAGGGCCATCGAACTCAAGGCCCCAGTCCTCTCCCGGGAAGCGGTCGAGCTCGACGGAGGTGACGGTGTTGTCGCGCGGATCGAAAACCTCCAGGTCGACGGTATCATCGTCGGCCTCCCAGAGCCACACGATCATATCGGTCAGCTGCTCACCGTTGACCGTGAGCACGCGCATGCCCGGCTCGATACCCACATCCCACGCGGGCGATTCGGGACGCACGTTCTTTACGAGCGCGCCCTCAAGGGCAAGGTAGGCCTCGTCGTGCAGACCACCCAGACCGCGCAGAACGGCTCGGGGTCGCGGCTGCGCCCGTAATCGGCCACCTCGGCGGCGTATGCGGGTACGGTCTGGTCCATGATTAGTGGTAAAGCTCCTTGATGCGAGCGACGGCTCGTTCGATGTGTTCTTGCGGGGTGGAGGCTCCGGCGGTGATGCCGATGTGGTGGGCGTCGGTAAACCACGCGACCTGGAGCTCGGAAGCTTCCTCGATGTGATGCGTGCGCTCGCAGGCGTCTGCGCAAATCTGCGCCAGGCGGCGGGTGTTGCCCGAGTTTTTGCCGCCCACGACTACCATGCAGTCGCAGCGGTTGGCAAGTGTGGCTGCTGCCTGTTGACGCTCACTCGTGGCGGCGCAGATGGTGTTGATCACGCGCAGCTCCTGCACACGCGGGGTGATGACTGCCACGACCTCGGCGAGGTTCTGCGCGGTCTGGGTGGTCTGCACGACGAGGCCTACCTTGCCCTTGAACGGCAGCGCGTCCGCATCAGCGGCGCAACTCACGACCTGCGCATCGTCGCCGGCGTGACCCAGAATGCCCTCGACCTCGGGATGCCCCGGCTCACCCACGACCACCACGTGGTAGCCCTCGCGCACCAGGCGCTCGGCTGCCACGTGAACCTTCTTGACGTAAGGGCAGGTGGCGTCGATGACGTTAAGGCCACGCTCGCGAGCGGCATCGATGACCTGCGGCACCACACCGTGGGCGCGGATGATCACGGTGCCGGTTGCGGCATTATCCAGGTTCTCGGCCAAGCCAACGCCTGCCTCAGCGAGCTCGCGTACCACGATGGGGTTATGAATGAGCGGACCCAAGGTATGGACCTGAGTGCTCTCTCCTGCCTGCGGGGCGGCGGCCAGCGCCATATCGAGCGCACGCTGTACGCCGTAGCAGGTGCCGGCGTGGGCTGCGATTTCGATGGTGGGAGCGTCTGCCTTGCCAGGCGCAGGCTCGGCAGTGTTCATGACTTCCTCGCTCATGGCTAGAACCTGCCCGGATGCTCGGCGCACAGCTCGTCTCGCATAGCGTAGACGCGGTTCATGGCCTCGGACTCAAACCATTCCAGGCGCTCCGTGCGCTTAAGCCCAGCCGGTGCGTCGGAAAGCGAGACGGCCTTGCCGGCGCGGATCCAGCACTTCTTGGGACGCATGAGCTTTTTGCCTGCGGGCGTGATGTCGGACCAGCCGCAGATGGCGAGCGGGTTGACGGGCGCCTTGCCCATCTGGGCGATGAGCGCAAAGCCGCCGTGGACCTCGGGCTTGATCTCGCGCGAGCGGATGCGCGTGCCCTCGGGGAAGATCAGGACGTCCTCGCCGCGCTGCAGCGCATGCTGGGCGGCGCGCAGGCACTTCATATCGGCAGTACCACGCTCCACGGGGATGCCGCCAACGCGGCTGAAGGCCCAGCGCACAATCTTGCTCTTGGCGAACTCGGACTTAAAGATGGGACGAATGCGGCGGCCCCCAAAGAACAGCGCCGTCTCCACGGCCAAGAGCTCGGCCATCGAGGTGTGGTTGCAGATGACCACGCTGCCGCGGCCTTCCTGGCGCTCAAACAGAAGATCGGCGTCCTCGACCTTCCAGCGCCACATGAGCTTGGAGAAGGCCCAAAGGATGGCCATGACTACGACGACGGTGCCGCGGATGAGCGCTGGAAACTCGGCGTAGGGGGCGTTGTAATAGTCCTCGGGCGTCTGCTGAAACAGGCGCATGGGCTACCTCCTTTGGTTGATAAGGTCCTCGATTATCGAGACGACCTCGTCGATGGTGTGGGCGGTGGAGTCGACGTGCACGGCGTCCTCGGCGGGCACGAGCGGGGCGACCTCGCGGCTGCTGTCAAGCTTATCGCGCTGCTTGAGGGCGTCGAGGGTCTCGTCGACCTCGGCTTCGAGCTGCTCGGACGTGAGCGGCTGGGCGTCGTTTTGGTGACGCTGCAGCACGCGGCGGCGGGCGCGCTCACGCGGGTCGGCGGTCAGGAAGACCTTGACCTGCGCGTTAGGGAACACGACGGTGCCGATGTCGCGACCCTCGGCCACGATATCGCGGTCCTCGGCGGCGCGGCGCTGGTGGATGAGCATGGCGGCGCGCACGCCCGGATAGGCCGAGACCTTGGACACGTTGGCGTCGACCTGCGGGGTGCGGATGGCGGCCGAAGCGTCTTGGCCGTCGATGGTCAGGCGCGTGTCCTCGCCGGTGCCGTTGGTAAAGCGGATCTCAATCTGCTCGGCGAGAGCGTCGATGGCCGCCTCGTTATCCAGATCGATGCCGCGGTCGAGCGCGGCGAAGGTGACGGCGCGATACATGGCGCCCGTGTCGAGCTTGTTAAAGCCAAGCTGACGGGCGATCTCCTTGGCGATGGTGGACTTGCCGGATCCGGCGGGGCCGTCGATGGCGACGATCATGCAATGCTTCCTTTCAATGGTTGACGTGCTGGTATGGTTCGCGGGCGTTGGGCGCGGCGGGCGCTTGGGTGCTGAGCCATGGCTGCCGTGGTGACGCGTGCGGCTGGCAGGCGTGTCTTGGGGCTTGCCGCCGTTGCGCTTGGAGCTCGCCTGCTTGGGCGGGATGCCGCCAGCCTTGAGGATCTGCACCTCGCGGTCGGTGAGCTCGCGCCACGAGCCCTTGGCCACGTCCTTGAGCTCAAGGCCGGCAAAGTTGCAGCGGTGCAGGCGGATTACCGGATGGTGAATCTTGCTCAACATGCGCTTAACCTGATTCTTGCGACCCTCGCGGATAATGACCTCCACGGCGGTGGTGCCGGGCCTGACGCCCTGTGGCGCCACGGCCTCGGCCTCGCGTGCGGTGATGACGCGGCAGATTGCCGGCTGGCATAGGCCGTCGTCGAGCTCGATGCCACGGCGGAGCGGGTCCAGATCGCGGTCGGTCAGCTGCCCGTCCACGAGCGCCTGGTAGGTCTTGTAGACGTGCTTGCTGGGGTGCAGCAGGTCCTGCGACAGGTCGCCGTCGGTGGTAAAGAGCAAAAGGCCCGTGGTGTCGCGGTCCAGGCGACCCACCGGGAAGAGCCCCGGAAAGCGGTCGCGCGGGACAAGATCAGCCACGCAAGGGCGCTCCTGCGGATCGCTCATGGTGGTAAGGTAGCCGGTCGGCTTGTAGAGCATCAGGTACACGGCGCCCTGGTTGAGCTTGACGGGCATGCCGTCGACCTCGATGTGATCGCGGTCGACATCGACCTTGGTGCCCAGCTCGGT
>CABUAL010000186.1 GCA_902489515.1 uncultured Collinsella sp.
GCACCAGGTTGCCGTACACGCGACCGCTCTTGCCGCGGATAAGTTCCGCAAAGTCGGGGTTCTTCTTTTGCGGCATGATGGACGAGCCGGTAGAGTACGAGTCAGAAAGTGTGATAAAGCCAAACTCGGAGCTCGACCACAGCACGATCTCCTCGGAGAGGCGCGACAGGTGCATTGCCATAACGGAGCCGGCGTAATGCAGGTCGAGCAGGAAGTCGCGGTCGGAAACGGCGTCGAGCGAGTTGGGAATCACACCAGCAAAGCCAAGCTCAGCAGCCGTCATCTGGCGATCGAGCGGATAGCTCGTACCGGCAAGCGCTGCGGCACCCAATGGGCAGTTATCTGCGGCATCGAAAGCGGCCTTCAGGCGCGTAAAGTCGCGCGCGAACATCCAGGAATACGCCAGCAGATGATGCGATAACAACACAGGCTGGGCGTGCTGCATGTGCGTGTAGCCGGGAAGAATGACCTTGTCGTACTTCTTAGCCGCATCCACCAGCACATGGCGCAGCGAAAGATTGGCCTCCATAAGCTCCTTGGCCAGCGCCTTGACGCCCAGGCGGGTATCGGTCGCCACCTGGTCGTTGCGCGAACGTCCGGTATGTAGGCGCTTGCCCGCCTCGCCAATGCGACGTGTCAGCTCGCTCTCGATGGACATATGAATGTCCTCGTCGTTGATGTCGAAGGTAAAGTTGCCGGCATCGATATCCTGCTCGATTCCGCTCAGGCCCTCGGCAATCGCTTGCTCATCCTCGGCACTAATGATGCCCTGGGCGGCCAGCATCTTGGCATGGGCCTTAGAGCCGGCAATATCCTGCTTATAGAGATGCTTATCGACCGGCAGCGACGCGCCAAACTCCTGCGTGACCTCGGCCACGCCCGCCTCAAAACGACCACCCCAAAGAGCCATGGGACCGTCCCCTTTCATCTAAAACCAAAACATCGGCGCACAAAGCGCTACGCCATGCCGCTAAAGCGATTTATCAACTGTTAGTTTTGCACATCCCCCGCCACGTGCGGGGCTGACAGGCTAAATAGCAAAGAAGTGACGGGTCAGGCACTTGGCGCCCATCGACTCCCTCCTGAAGTTGCCCTGCGAACCGTCAATCCAAGCCTTCAGGCCCATGGGAACATCCTCGACCTTGGCAGTATCGAGCTCAGGGGCAAGAGAAAGCAAAGCGTGTGCAATAGCATCAAACATAATAGGTACTCCTCGGATATAGATAGGCACAAGGCCGTCAAATTGATAGCAAGAGCCCCGCCGGACAACCCCGGCGGGGCTCGGACTCAGCCGCAGACGCGGCATCATATGTGCGGGCGGAACGTAGGGGCCACCGATGTTAAGAAGTGTCAGCAAGCATAACGAAAGGTAGGGACCCCGTGCGCCCGTTATGTATCACGCGGATGGGCCGCGCGGATACCAAGGGAAGGAGGCGCTAGGCCTGGGCGGCAGCGGAGCTGGGGCCCTGGACCTTTGCCCACGTCTTGAGCGACAGCGTATCGATCTCGATAAAGCCGGCGCTGGCCTTCTCGTCAAACGTGGTGTCGCGGTCGTAGGTAGCCAGACCGTAGTCGTAGAGGCTGAAGGGGCTCTTGCGGCCGACGACATGGCAGTTGCCCTTAAAGAACTTCAGACGGACAGTGCCGGTCACGAACTTCTGGGTATCGGCCATAAACGCGTCAAGTGCGTTCTTGAGCGGGCTGTACCACTGACCGTTGTACACGGCGGTGGCCCAATCCTGCTCAAGCTTGATCTTGGTCTTGAGCAGGTCTCCTTCGACGCAGATGTCCTCGAGCGCCTTGTGGGCGGTGATGAGCGTCAGGGCGCCGGGAACCTCGTAGCACTCGCGGCTCTTGAGGCCCACCAGACGATCCTCAACCAGGTCAAGACGGCCAAAGCCGTTATCGCCCGAAATCTTGTTGAGGGCGATGACGATCTCGGACAGCTTCATCTTCTTGCCGTCGACGGCGACGGGCTTGCCGGCCTCAAACTCAATCTCGGTGTAGGTCGGGGTGTCGGGCGTGTCCTCGGGATTCTTGGTCATAACCCAAGCGTCGTCGAGCGGCTCGTTCCAGGGATCCTCCAGGTGACCGCACTCGATGGCGCGACCCCACAGGTTGTCGTCGATGGAGTAGGGGTTGTCGTTGGCACCCTCGGGAACCGGCACGTTGTGAGCGTGGGCATAGGCGACCTCGTCGGGACGGCACTTCAGGTCCCACTCGCGAACCGGGGCGATGACCTTGAGCTCGGGATCGAGGGCCTTGACGGCAGCCTCAAAACGGACCTGGTCGTTACCCTTGCCGGTGCAGCCGTGGGCGACGCAGGTCGCGCCAAACTCGTGAGCGACCTCGACAAGCTTCTTGGCAAGCAGCGGACGGGAAAGAGCGGAGAGCAGCGGATACTTGTTCTCGTACATGGAGTTTGCTGCGATGGCCTTGGTCAAGAACTCATCGGAGAACTCGTCGCGCAGATCGAGCACCTGGCAATCCAGAACGCCCAGGTCGAGCGCCTTCTGCTTCTTGGCATCCAGGCCGGTCTCCTCCTGGCCCACGTTGCCGCAGACACAAACGACATCGAGATTCTTCTCGTCCTGGAGCCACTTGACACATACGGATGTATCAAGACCACCGGAATATGCGAGAACGACTTTTTCCTTGCTCATGGCTGTTTCCTTTCGCCCTTGGTAGCTAGTTAGAACATCGGTCAGTTGCAAGTCACCTTGAGGTCAAAAACCGTGCAATATCAGGTTATTCAGCAGAATGCATCACAGGCATGCCCTAGAAACATGCGGCTATGTCGTGCATAAAACCCAACGACCTCAAAATGACTCTGTTGAGGCATTACGCCCCATGTGGACAGAGACGATTGTTATCGTCGTCGGGAAATTGCGCGCTGGCGTCGGATGGCATTGTCTGCAGTGGTGATGATCTGTACGAACTGCATCTGCCTCTCCCTTCACGTATCGCCGGGCGCAATTCAAATATCGCAAACGGTACCTTTTCCTCGGTAAGCGGCTCTTTTGCCGTCTCCGTTTTCGATGTTCGCTATATTACGCTAAAGTGCACGCTGCGCAAGCGACAAATTCAAATTTCTGAAAAGTTTTTTCATTAGTTTGTGAATTGCAGTGCAAATACGCACCATTCCTGCGAAAATACGCTCGACTACTAGTTGATGGTTATAACGTCTGAAACAATCTCGAAACGAAAGGCGCATTTTTATGCAAACTTACGAATCGGACGCCAACATCGGCAACATTAAGATTCTCGCCGTCGATATGGACAAGACGCTGCTGACCGACGAGCGCGTGCTGCCCCAGGGTCTTGATGAGCGCCTGGACAAGCTCGCCGACGCCGGCATCGTATTCTGCCCCGCCAGCGGACGTCCCGCCCCCAAGCTCGAGGAGATGTTCGAGGGCATCAAGAACCGCCTCGCCTTTTGTCCCGACAACGGAGCTTGCGTGATCTATCGCGGTAGCTATATCTATAAGAGCAATATTGACGTGGAGCTGTATCAGCAGGTCTTGAGCCGTGCCTCGGAGGATCCTCGCGCTGTCCCCGTCCTGTGCTGCTTCGACGAGTTCTACGTGCTTGCCCGCGACCACCAGTATCACGACGAGATCAGCGTCTACTACAACACGATCAACTACGTCGACACCTTTGAGGGCCTCGATCTCGAGTCCAACAAGATCTCGATCTTCTTCCCTGCCTACGATGCCGAGCCCGCGTTCCGCGAGACCTATAACCCCGCGTTCTCCGACCAGCTCTATGTCACCAATGCCGGTCGCGAGTGGATCGACTTTATGAACCTAGGCGTCGACAAGGGCGCCGGCGTGGCGCATCTGTGCGAGCAACTGGGCATCGACATCGCCGATGCCGCCGCCGTGGGCGACACCTACAACGATATCCCCATGCTGGAGCGTGTCGGTCACAGCTTTATCGTGGACAATGCCGAGGAGCATATGAACGCGCATGCTAAGTGGCGCATTCCGAGCAACAACGACGGGGGCGTACTGACGCTCATCGACGCCATCTTGGCGGCTCGTTAACGTGGCTCGCAACAAGGAGCGTCCTT
>CABUAL010000187.1 GCA_902489515.1 uncultured Collinsella sp.
CAACCTGCGCCGATGCCCCCACAGCGTCTACTCCGCCTCGCCGTCGCGCGAGGACGGGGGGCCGGAGTGGGGCGACAGGGCCGCGTGGGAGGACCTCCACCGCAGGGACCCGTACCCGTTCTGGCTGGATTAATGGATTGAAGCGGATGTTCTATCGGGACACACATTTTGTCCATATAAGCCATTAATGGCCTATATGGACACCTCTTCCCGAGGGGTTTAACGGTCCCGAAAAAGGTTATCTACCGGCGGGAACGATAGGCAACCGGACACAAATTCCGTCCGAATGGTTAAACGCAGGTTTGGGATTTAACGACAAAGAAGAGGCATCGGCCTGAGCCGATGCCCCAAAAGTGAACACGCTTTTTTCTTATAAGACAACAATACTATCTACATGGATAGAACATCAGAGACTATTGCATTTAGGCTTTCTCCATAACCCTTGCCCGGAACGGCCCAGCGACCGTTTAGGTCGATCGTCTTAGGAGCACACCCGCGGGAAACGTAAGAAAAACGAGGGTCAACGCATGCATTATTTAAAGGCTCAGTGGTAGCATACGCTTTTAAGTGCTGAGCTTGCACCCTAAGGCCTTCCCTAACCGAAGAAAAAGTATAACCAGGATGACCCGGCCCAGTAGCGCCGACACCGCCAAAATTGCATTGCTCCGCTTTTACCAGATTGCCATACCTGAGATACCCAGTCTCCTTCATTACCTGAGCATATAAGACCTCAGGACAAACCCCCTCAAAAGAAGCCTCTTCATAAAGGATCTTGCAGAACTCCTTAACTGTGGCAGCCCCTTTGTTTTTATAAACAGATTTCGGATAGGCCTGCTCCCCAACAGTTCTTAGATAGTGGGCCGCAGCATCTTCATATGAAGAGAAGGCAGGGGACATAATGTAGCCCTCGAAACCGTTCATACTCGACCCATCGCGCCGCTCTTTTAATCCATATTTGAGATAATGCGTATAGTAAGCCTTCAAATTATTACCAAAAGCCTTGCGAAGATCTAAATAGCGAGTTTTATAACCGTAAACGTCGAACGACTCGGATCCGCGGCGGCCCTCGGCCATTCCGTGGTTGATGAAGTGGCGCAGGACGGCAGAGTCGTCGAGCATCGTCACGCCGCCGTAGGTCGTCTTGGTGTAGGCCTTCTCGACGTCGTCGTTGTGGGAGAGGTAGTACTCTGGGTCGTAGACAGGGGCGTAGTCCACGCCGCCCGCCTTGGTGACGGGGTCCTTCAGGGCCGAGCAGCCGCTGACGTGGCGCTTCTCGCCCTTGCCCCACTTCATGTAGTGAACGTAGTACATTGGCAAGTCCGTCCCGTATGCGAGCCTCAGGTCCTGGTACTCGTTGTAGTAGCTCTGGACGTCGAACGCCTCGTTGCCTCGACGGCCCTCCGCCATGCCATAGTTAATAAAATGCTGGAGGGCCTTGTCCTTATCGTTGTTGGCCCATTTAGCGACATCAGGATTATTCTTTAGGTAATAGTCAGCATCAAATACAGCGGAGTAATCCATCCAACTAGAACGCGGGAATTGAGCAATAATCGCATCGGCGTCAGCTTCCCCCAGGCGCTTGCAGCCAGCATCGCTAAAGTATTTCCAAACGTCACCCGAGTTAGAAATAAAGCCATGCTCGATCAAGATGCCAGGAATCCCCTGCTCGCGAGCACAGCGAATAACGGCAAATTCGTCACCAACCTTCATCTGAATCACGCCACGATAGGTCAAGCCAAGCGCAGACAAATTATTCATTACTTTTTGGGCAAGCTCGACAGAGGCTTTCGTATAGCTCGTGCCATTGGCCGTAGGCGCGTAAACCTCGGCACCGTGTGCCGCAGAACTACCAGAGTTAATATGAAAACTCACAAAAGCTTTTGCGCCCTGTTTTACGCATCGCTGAACGCGGTACAGAAAATCGTTGCTGCCATAAGATCCACTTTGCCCTCGAGACATCACGACCTTAAAACCATATCGCTCCAGCTTGGCCTTACAGGCAACAGCAATCTTCCAAGTAAGATCCGCCTCGCTCTTCCCATTACCTTGGGCGCCGGGATCAACGCCGCCATGACCAGGATCAAGAGCAATAACATACGCACCGTTCACAGCAGTATCGACAAGAGAGAGAGATTGCTCCCCATTTGAGGCGGTAAGTGCGTCGCCAATCGTGGCAGCCTGAATCGCATTGCCAGAATCATCTGAATAATAAACAGACGAATTAGCACTGCCTTCGGCTAGGCCGTCGTCCACAGCGGCATTCGCATCAATGTCGAACGCATATTCGCATTGCATCAAATCGACACTGTGCTCCGTGGCATCGCCTTGCAGATGATAGGAGATCGAAATCAAATCATATCCGCACTCGGCATAATCCTTACCGAACTGAAATGCAGCAGCATTGCCGCTGACGGCCGTCGCACTAACAGAAAGGGAGTGCCCAGTTGTGGATTCCAATTCAAGTGTCGCATCCGCGAGAACATCGGAATCACTAGTGGTAGCAAAAGCAATCACCTGGTCCACACCGACTGGAAGCTGCGGATAGGCGATATAGAGATACTGATACGAATCGGTTAAAACGTCGCCGTTCCCATCCGCCACAACGGAAGAGTCATTTTCTTCTGCGGCAAGATTGTCAGAGTCGTCCTGATTCTTATTGGAGGGCGAGGAGGCGGGGGCGTTAGTCGAGTTTGAATTGCTCTCAGAATCCGCGACTTCAGCAGTTGAATCCTGCTGAACAGGTTCACCGTTGATTGCATAGGCAGTGGCGACAGGCCCGATCAACGGATTAAGTCCAATAACTAACGCCGCAACGAAAGTCACAAGAAGCAGCAGATGACGTTTCATACCAACCCCCATCAGAAACAAGTACAGGTAATGCTCTCGAAATTATAGGACAGGTGGAGCCCATGAGCAGTAAGCCAACCGCAAAAGCACTTCCCAGAAAATCAAAGCAAATATAGAGTGCTACAAGTTAGATTGATTTTCATGTATATTGGCTCACGCAATCCATCAGGCCGTAAATCAAAACAAAGAAACAGCATTCGATATTAGCCGTTTTTTGACCTGATTTACGCGAGGCTCCGGCGAAGAACGACGCAACTGTTTTAGCTGCTTTCACTCATATGCAACTAAAACCGTTGCAAACGCAATTAGGTATAATTCTTCCAAATCGCCTAGAGAAAGTGTTTGAATGCTGACCGTAATCGTGCCTACTTACAATGCCGAGCCGTATCTTTCTCAGGCTATAGGCAGCCTATTAAACGAAAAGAATATCGAACTGGAGATCCTCGCCATCAACGACGGATCTACCGATAACTCGCTCGCCGTTATGCAAAATTTCGCTGCGCGCGACTCACGCGTTCGAGTGATCGATAAGGCAAACCAGGGTTACGGCGCAACCTGCAATCTGGGCATTCGCGAGGCAAAGGGCGACTGGATTGCCATCCTCGAGCCCGATGACTGGATCGAGCCCGGAATGTACTCCGACATGTTTGCCTTTGCCATGCGCGAATTTGGCGATCCGAACAAGCTCGATATTATTGAGACCCCGTATTGGATCATTCGCAACCCCGATACCCCCCAAGAGGTCAAACTACATTGCGCATATCGCGGTCGCATTAAACCGCCTCGGCAACCGTTTACCATTCACGACGCTCCACACCTGCTGGCCCATCATCCGTCCATTTGGTCGGCAATCTATCGCCGCGACTTCCTGATGCAAAACAACATCTGGTTTAAGGAAATCCCCGGTGCGGGATGGGCCGACAATCCATTCCTTGTCGAAACGCTCTGCCAGGCAAAGGCAATCGCTTACTGGCCCAAGCCGTATTACTGCTACCGCGAGGAAACACCCGAAAAGGCGGCCGCTCTGGCCAAGCGCGACCCCTTGATGCCGTTTAATCGCTGGAACGACATGGTCGATATTCTTGAGCGGCTCAACGTCACCGACCCCGCCATTTGGACACCCCAAATCACACGTGGCTTCACCTATATGGGCATCATGATTGAGCATACCGGAATTGAAGGCCACCCCGAAATCGAGCGGGCGATCC
>CABUAL010000188.1 GCA_902489515.1 uncultured Collinsella sp.
CACGACGTCATTCGGCTTCAGGCGCCTGTCGGCGCCTTCGCCTGCTCGCTACAAACGCTTCGCGTTCGCTTAAAGCTCGCACCCTGGCGGGTTCGAGTCCCGGCGCTTGGTAGTAAAAAGCACGGCAACGTAACGCTGCCGTGCTTGTGCTTTTTACTGGAGCGGGCAACGGGACTCGAACCCGCGAGTGTCAGCTTGGGAAGCTGATGCCTTACCACTTGGCGATGCCCGCATATGTGGGGGATAGTATAACGCGGTTGTCTTGTTCGATACAAGGGTGTCGATGCTTGTTTTAGCTGTGGAGAATCATTTGAAAACCGCGCCAATTGTGGAGATGAGGACCTTTGTCTTTCTTTTCTTACCATCTTCTACCTGCACTTTTATCTGATTGTTGTATTTGAGCTCGATTTGTCAGAAATCGGGCAAGCTTTTGGTCAGGCTCCGGTACTTACCCGCATGAACCTCGGGGGTAGCCTCATCCTACGCGTCGCAACCTCCCCATGCGGCGCACGAGGGATAAGGAGCAGCCATGTCCAACGCACCCACGCACTCTGTCCACAGCGCAATCGCAACAGGTCCGCTGCTCCTGCTCCTCTTCCTGCTTTTCGGCTGCCTGACACCGGGAGCCGCATTTGCCGTCGATGGCTACGACCAGCTCGGCTTCCGCACTATTAGCGATGATTGTGGGCCCTTCCTCATCGGCAAGTATGAAGCTCAAGACGCCTCGATTGCCTACTGCATGAACCAGGAGCGCCCCGGCCCCACCAAGCCGGGCGGCCCATGGCTCAACTTTGATCAAGGCTGGGTGTGGCTCGACGACGAGTTCGCGGCAATCGTTTGTCACGGATATCCTACCGCCACGTCGTTTGGCGGTTACCATCTTTCACCCGATCGTGCCCGCGCCGCAACCCAGCTTGCCGTATGGATGCTCAACGGCACTACCCATGTCGACGGTACCTACTCTTACACGACCGCTCAGGGCAAAACCAAGAGTGGGCACTTTATCACTGACAATGAAGTCGTGGCGGCGGCGCGGTGGCTCCACGACAGCGCAAAATCAGGAAGCATCAAAGCCGCTCCGCACCGCGCGCGGCGCTATCTAGGAGCCGTATCGGGCGGCAGCAAACGTCAGGACATGCTCTATGTACTGCCGGCGGTCTCTGTTTCCTTCCAAAAGCAGTCTGCAAACGCTGCCATTACCAGCGGAAACAATACTTATCAGTTTGACGGGGCAACATTCGATGTTTTTGAGAGCACCAGCGGCGCGCGTGTCGGCACCGTCCAGATGGACAGCAACGGTCGAGCGCAGGCAACACTTCTGCCCAACACGGCATACTACCTAGTTGAAACGAAGGCGCCGGCCGGCTATGTCCCCCGTCGCGATCGCATCGCCTTTACCACGGGGAATGACGGTGGAAAGGTCGCCATTGATGAACAGCCCGGCACCATCAATCTGCGTATCGTAAAACTCGATGCCGCGACGAATGCCGGCCCCCAGGCGGGATCTTCACTCGCAGGAGCAGAGTTCACGTGTGTGTCGCAATCAACCCCTGGATGGGCGCAAATTCTCACGACTGACGAAAGCGGTCGGGCTACCCTCGTCGATGTCCCCTTAGGAACCTTTACCATCTACGAATCAAAAGCCCCCGAGGGCTACCTGCCATCCAACGACAGCTGGACCTATACCGTTGGAGCCGACCAGCTCGGCGATTCAGGCGTAGTCGAGATCGAGTCTCGCATTTCCGATATCCCCATTGCGTTTGACCTTGAGATTTCCAAATTCAAGGATTACGGCAATAGCGACCAATCCGGCCTGGAGCAGCCGGCGGGTGGTGTTGTCTTTGAAGTTGTCAGCAACAGCTCTCAGCAGGTTGTTGGCACATTGACCACAAACATCTATGGCTTTGCCTCCACCAAAGATCAGCCCGAAGCATGGTTCGGCACAGGCAAGCGACCCGCCGGTGTCCACGGAGCCGTCCCATACGACCGTGCCGGCTACACGATTCGCGAGGTTCCGGAAACCGTCCCCGAGGGTTTTAAACGTGCAGGGGAATGGACCGTCGGGGCCAATCAGATTTCCAACGGCGCCGAGCTTCAATATATCGTGGACAACCACGCTCTGTCGACGCATCTCCAGATTGTAAAACGCGATGCCCAAACAGGCGCTTCTGTTCCACTAGCCGGATTCACCTTCCAACTCCTCGACAGCAATCACGAACCTGTCTCACAAACTTGCTGGTATCCAGCACATAACGTAATGGACACCTTTACGACTGACGCGACCGGGACCGTCACACTGCCAGAATCGCTCGTGCCGGGCACCTATTATGTACGCGAAGCCTCGGCCAAAGAGCCCTATCTTGTCGGCGAAGAGATCGAGGTAAACATACCCGCCGACATGAACCTAACGCCCGTTGCAGTCGCCTCGTATTATGACCACGCCGCGACCGGAAACATCAGGATCGTTAAAACCGATGCCGTAGACGGCAGCAGCCTCACGGGCGCCGTCTTTGAGATCCGTGCCTCGGGTGATATCGTGCGCCCCGACGGTAGCATTGCCGCGCTCGACGGTGAGACTGTCGCTGCCGTCACGACGGATGAAACTGGAGAAGCACGCGCGGACGACCTCCCGCTGGGATCTGGCACCGCATGCTACGAGGTTGTCGAGACTCAAGCGCCGGCAGGCTTCTTACTCGATCGGACATCCCATATTGTCGACCTTACTTATGCCGACCAGAAAACACCCGTTGTAGAAGCACGGCTTAACGTATCCGACGATTACACCAAGGTAGATATCTCCAAGGTCGATGCAAGCGGCGAGCAGGAAGTGGAAGGCGCACAGCTCACCTTATATGGTCCCGATAAAACCGAAATAGACTCCTGGACCTCATCCGACAAGCCACACCGCGTCGAACATCTTGCACCCGGCACCTACTCGTTGCGCGAAATGATGTCTCCGCGGACCTATGACCTTGCCGAGGAGATAACGTTTGAAATAAAAGATACGGGAGAAGTCCAATCCGTCGCGATGAAGGATGCGCCCATCGAGATCAAGGGGCAGGTCGACAAGCGTCAGGAACTTGTCCAACCTATCGAAAAGGGCCTGTTGGCTAACGGCGATGGTAAAAACCGCGCCACGACGCAAACCAATAGTGATGGGCTTTTCTCCTATACCATCGATGCTCGAAACGATTCCGCTACTTGGGTTGATGAGTTTACGATTACCGATGATCTTGAGTGCGCCAAAGACGGCACGGCGAGATTCATCTCAATCGAAACCCCCGTCGCCATCGGCGACCTCAACGGTCTGTGCAACGTGTGGTATCGCACGACGCCGTTGGACTCGACAGACGTCGATGAACCGGCGAACGCGACACTTGACGATGGACACGAAAATCCTTGGCTTGAGTCCGACGAAGTAAAAGAGAGCCTTGGTGAGGACTGTCGCCTCGTCGATTACGACGGCTGGCGCCTCTGGAAGGCGGATGTCTCGACCACGGAATCCACCACACTCGAGGCGGAAGAGCTCGACCTTACACCCAATACCGTCGTAACGGGCATTCGAATTGAATACGGTGCGGTAGCCGCCGACTTTACGACTCGAAGCGATGCGGATTCTTGGACCCGCGATGATCTCAAAGATGAGCACGACGACCTTGACGATGCCAAAGCAATCCTTGGCACAGACGCTCGGGGCGCAATCGTGCACATGCAGGCGACGTCGGCTTATACGCCCCAAACCGCACTCACCAACAGCGCACGCGTCGATCTTTGCCGCAACGGCGGCGGCGATAAACTTGAGTCACATGACGAGGACCGTGTCATTCAACGCTGTACCCTACTGCAGGACCTACCGGCAACAGGATCAGTTCCCATCGCCGCTTGCATCACCGCGCTCCTGACCTCGGGTGCCGCAGCCCTATGGTTCGCTCGCCTTAGGTCGACCCCAAAGAAGCGCTAGCGCGATGAAAAAGCGGGTGGGTGCAAAGGG
>CABUAL010000189.1 GCA_902489515.1 uncultured Collinsella sp.
CGAGCTTCTCGCGAAGCTGCTCGCCCCCGCCACGCTTGCGATCGAAAAGGACGAGGACGGCTATCCGATAGCGGACGCCGCCCAGGAGGCAGCTTTAGATGACTAATTCCGCCGACCTCGCCTCGTGCGAGTCTGCAGATATTCAGCGACGCATCCTCGAGCTCATCGAGGGTGCGTCCTCCATTGCGATCTCGGGACACACTTCTCCCGATGGCGACGCCCTGGGCTCCGTGCTGGGTCTGGGCCTTTCGCTCATGAAGTTTTTTCCCAACAAGGACATTGCGCTGCTGCTGGCAGACGATGACCCGGTTCCGCGCATCTACCGCTTTATGGAAGGCTCCGATCGCCTGGTGCCGGCATCTGCGTACACCGGCAATCCGGACCTGTTCATCTCGGTGGACGTGCCGGTCGTCGAGCGCCTCAACAACTCGGCCGAGGTGCTTCGCCGCTCCAAGCATGTGGTGTGCTTCGATCACCATCCGGCGCGCGAGGAGTTTGCCGAGCTCAGTCTGAGACGCGTCGAAGCTGCAGCCTGCGCCATGATCATCGACCGTTTCTTGGACAATTGCGGCATTGTCGCACGTGATGGCGTTGCGACCTGCCTGCTGTGCGGCTTGGTTACCGATACCGGCCGTTTTCAATACCAAAACGCCGATGCCGCCGCGTTCCATGCGGCCTCGCGTCTGGTTGCCCACGGTGCCGATCCGGCGCGCGTTGCGCTCGAGGTATACCAGAGCATGCGCGTTGAGTTTTTGCACCTCAAGTCCATCGTTATGGGCCGCATCAAGACGGTGGCCCACGGGCGCGTCGCGTATAGCTACGCGTATCAGAGTGACCTTGAGGCTTGCGGTGTCACCTCGGATGAGTGCGACGGCCTGGTCGATGTGGTGCGCTCGGTGATGGGCGTGGAGGTCTGCCTGTTCTTAAAGGGCATTGAGGGCGATACCAAGGTGCGCGGCAACCTGCGCTCCAAGGGCGACCTCGATGTGTCCGAGATTGCTGCCAACTTTGGCGGTGGCGGGCATCATGCCGCCGCCGGCTTTTCCAACAACGGAACAATTCGCGAGACGCTCGCCGTGGCACTTCCCATGCTGGCCGAGCTGGTGGGGGAGGATCCCGCTTCGGTGACAGTCGAGCTCTAACTAATTGGATGGTACATGGCTCGTCGTACGCCTTCTCAACTGAATATGCTGCTCGCCGTCGATAAGCCGGTGGGCTGCACGTCCCACGATGTGGTCTCGCAATGCCGACGCGCCCTCCATGAGCGGCGCGTCGGCCATGCCGGCACGCTCGACCCTATGGCATCGGGTGTCATGGTGGTGGGCGTGGGTCAGGCCACCCGTCTGCTGGGCATGCTAACCCTCGATACCAAAAGCTACGTCGCCGACATCTCGTTTGGCGCCGAGACCAATACCGATGATGCGGAGGGCGAGGCCGTCCGCACGGTGGCTGTTGCCAACGAGCTCCGCGATCCTGCCTATGCCCGCGAGCGCTTAGCCGCCATGCTGGGCCCGCAGATGCAGGTGCCGCCGGCTTTTTCGGCTATCTCGGTTAATGGCGTTCGCGCCTACAAGTCTGCTCGTGAGGGCAATGCGGTGGACCTACCTCCGCGCCCCGTCGAGGTCTATGCCGCCGACCTGATCGCCGTGGGCGGCGAGGGTGATACGTGCGTGTGGACCGTGGCGTTCTCGGTGAGCAAGGGCACCTATATCCGTGCGCTCGCTCGCGACCTGGGCCGCGCCTGCGAGAGCGCCGCGCACATTTCCGCGCTGCGCCGCACGGCCTCCGGTGTTGTTTCCATTGGCGCCTGTCATGCGGTGGAGGAGCTTTCTCCCGAGTCCGCGGCTAGCTTTGCTCTGGATCCCATTGCAGCCCTGGGCGCCACGCGTGTTGACTTGCCGGGTAATCTTGCCGACGACCTGCTCTGCGGCCGTCGCATTCCCGTTGAGCGTGCGCTTGCCGATTTCGATGCCTCGAAGGCGCCGTTTGCGCTGGTGCTCGATGGGGGACTCAAGGCGCTCGCCCGCATTGAGGGTGGCCGCTTTGTTATGGATCACGTGTTTCCGCAGGCAATCGGCGGTGTTCGATGATGTTTTCCGCTCGCGAGCTCGCGCGTGTCTTTTTCGCGGGCGAGTCGGACGAGGCTCGCATCGTTACTGCCGATACGTTTGATAAGTGCGAGCACTTGGGTGCCGCATCGATCGCCATTGGCGTGTTCGATGGCGTGCACCGTGGACACCAGGAGCTCATTGCGGCGCTTGTCCGTGATGCCCGTGCCCATGGCTGCAAGGCAGTCGTAGTTACCTTCGATCCCGACCCGGACGTTGTGGTGAGCCCTTCGCCCGCTCAAAAATTGATGACGACGGCCGACCGTCTGCATGCCTTGGCTCAGACCGGGGTCGATGTGGTGGTGGCCGTTCCCTTTACGCCAGAGGTTGCGGTACTCGACCATGTTGATTTTCTCTCGCTGGTGTCGCGTCTGGTCGACATTCGCTCGATTCGCGTTGGCAGCGACTTTAGGCTGGGCCGTGGCGGTGCATCTGGTGTTGCCGAAATGCGCGCCTGGGGTGCCGAGCGCGGCGTTGACGTGTATGGTCACGACCTGCTTTGTGAGGGCGGTGAGGCCATTTGCGCCACCCGCATTCGTCATGAGTTGGGACAGGGCCATGTGGAGCTTGCTGCTGAGTTGCTTGGCCGCCCGTATATGGTGCGTGGCGGTGTTATTCGCGGCCGTCACGAGGGTTCTGGCATGGGCTTTCCCACGGCAAATCTTCAGGTGTCCGATGGCATTCAGGTGCCTGCCGATGGCGTGTATGAGGGCATGGTGCTCGTCGATGACACCGTGTGGCCCGCTGCCGTGAACGTCGGGCTGCCGCCGACGTATGCCGACGATGCGGCATCCGCGCACCTCGAGGCTAACTTAATTGGTTATACGGGCGACCTGTACGGCGCTTCCGTTTCGCTGGCGTTTTCGCGCTGGCTGCGTCCGTCGCGTGTGTTCGATTCGCTGGATGAGTTGATCGCGACCGTCGAGGGTAATATCGAGGACATTCGTCACAACTTGGGTGAGCAGGGGGTGAGCATCCGTGATTAGCGATGAGGAAAAAGACCAGGTACGCGCTGCGTCCGACCTGGTCGCCATCGTGCAGGAAACGGTTGAGCTCAAGCCCCGCGGCCATGAGTTTTGGGGTTGCTGCCCCTTTCATGGCGAAAAGACTCCGTCCTTCCACATTATTCCCGCCACGCAGGTGTGGCATTGCTTTGGCTGCGGCGAGGGTGGCGACGTCTTCACGTATATCATGAAGCGCGAGAACCTGAGCTTTCCCGAGTCAATCCGTTATTTGGCCGATCGCGCGGGTATTGAGCTGCATGACACCGGAGATCGCCGCGAGCGCGGCACCAAGCGTGCCCGCATCTACGATTTGTGCGCCGAGACTGCCCAGTTCTACCACACCATGCTTATGCGCGGTAAGGACGGCCGTCCGCGCGAGTACTTTGCCAGCCGCGGCATGGGTGGCGACGTCTGCCGCCGCTACTGCCTGGGCTTTGCACCGGGCCGTAACGCGCTGGTGTCGCACCTGTCCCAGGCGGGTTTTACCCCGCAGGAGATGATCGATGCCAACGTTGCCGTGAGCCGCGGGCGCGGGCAGCTATCCGACCGCTTTTACGACCGCGTGATGTTTCCCATCTTTGACGAGCAGGGTCACAATATTGCCTTTGGCGGTCGTATTATGGGCGACGGCCAGCCTAAGTACCTCAATACCGCCGAGACGAGCGTGTTTCATAAAAAGCGAAACCTCTACGGCTTTAATTGGGCCAAGGAGTATATCGTCGCGCAGGATACCGCCATCGTGGTGGAGGGATATACCGACTGCATCGCCTGTTGGGAGGCGGGGATTAAAAACGTTGTCGCTACGCTGGGCACCGCCTCGCCACCGTGTGCCG
>CABUAL010000190.1 GCA_902489515.1 uncultured Collinsella sp.
GGCATCATAGTCGGCCGGGTCGGAGATGACAGGCTCGCAGTTCCCGCTCGTGGGCTCCGAGCAGATCCAGGGCAAGCCGCTCAGCTACAACAACTATCTGGATGCCGACGCCGCTTGGAACCTGGTCCGCGAGTTCGACGAGCCGGCCTGCGTGATCCTCAAGCACCAAAACCCCTGCGGTTCCGCCGTTGCCGAGGACATCACGGCCGCCTACGATCGCGCCTTCGCCTGCGATCCCAAGAGCGCCTTTGGCGGCATCATCGCCTGCAACCGCGAGGTTCCCTTTGAGCTGGTTGAGCACTTTGCCGATCAGAACAAGCAGTTCGTCGAGGTCATCATCGCCCCGAGCTACACCGACGAGGCGCTCGAGCGCATGGCCAAGCGCCCCAACCTGCGCGTGTTGGCTACCGGCGGCGTGGACCACGGCGCCCAGGTGGAGCTGCGCTCCGTCGACGGCGGCATGCTGGTGCAGGAAGTCGACCACGTGACCGAGGACCCCGCGACCTTTACGTTCCCCACCGACCGCAAGCCCACCGACGCCGAGATGGCCGAGCTCGAGTTTGCCTGGAAGGTCTGCAAGGGCGTCAAGTCCAACGCCATCCTGATCTCCAAGGGCAAGGCCGGCATTGGCATGGGTCCGGGTCAGCCCAACCGCGTTGACTCCGCACTGCTGGCCTGCGAGCGCGCCGAGGACTTCTGCGAGCGCGAGGGCGTGGAGAAGGGCGGCTTTGCCTGTGCAAGCGACGCGTTCTTCCCGTTCCGCGACAACGTCGACGTGCTTGCCGCGCACGGCGTGACCTGCATCATTCAGCCCGGCGGCTCCAAGCGCGACGACGAGAGCATCCAGGCCTGCAATGAGCATGGCATCGCGATGGTGTTCACCGGAGCCAGGCATTTCCGTCACTAAGTTCCGCCCTGGGACAAAATAATCTCTGCAAAAGACGGCTGCTCCGTTTGGAGGGCCGTCTTTTTGGTATAAGAGGACGGAATGACTAACACGAAAGGTACAACCATGCCCCAGATTGATGATGCCGAGCTGTTTGGCAATGCCGAGGATCAGCGTGCGTACGAGGACTTTTGCGCCAATCAGGAGGCGGTCGAGAAGTTCACGCTCGACAAGCCCGCGCTTGTCTGCCGTTGGCGCATGTCCAACAAAAAGGTGCCCATGCTCAACCGCCACATTCGCGCACTGTCCGAGCGCCTGGTGCAGGGCGAGCCGCTTACCCATAACATGCTCAGCTGGGCTAAACAGCACGTTGAGTGGTCGCTTGCCGAGGGCGATTACACTGCGCACGACGGCGTACTCATGCTGGTGATCGACGTCAATGGCAACGCCGCCATGACGGTGGGCGAGTACGAGCCGCTGGCCGATACGTCGGCTAAGGCGCTACGTGCCCGCTCCGCCGAGGCCCGCTCCGAGGCCGACGAAACCGGCGTGGCGCCCGAGCTGCTCGCCGCCGTCGATAACGGCGAGCTGGCCTTTGTGGCGCCGGCGGACGAGTGCCTGTGCGGCACGGCGACGCTCATCGAGCAGCTGGCCCAGACCAAGGGCATCCCGGTCACGCGCGTAGACATCCCCGCTCAGCTCAAGGGCGCGCTGTTCCTGGTGAGCGACGAGCACGGCGTGGTCCCTGCCGACGATACCGATGCCGCCGCGACGGACGCCGCGACGGTCGCCTTCTTCGCCGAAGGCTACGAAAAGCTCCGCGCCCGTCGCTAAATGATTGTTCTGAGACGGGGATTAAAAAATCATTTTGGTCCCCGCCATCGCTGCGAGTGCGAGGCGGACAAAACGCCCCCGCTCGCGAACAGTTCTGTCACTTTGGTGCCGCGTGAGGCGCGTATCTGCGGATCCGCGGTCATAATGGGGCAAGACAACCAAGAGGGGGGCGGAATCCATGGCGCTAATCTATATCGTTGAGGACGACGAGCCCATTCGTCGTGAGCTTGCCGACATCCTTGCCCGTGCCGGTTTTGAGGTCGAGGCCTGCGAATCGTTTGAGCATGTCTCGCGCGATATTCTCGCCGCCGCGCCCGACCTGGTGCTGCTCGACCTCACGCTTCCCGTCAAGGACGGCCAGCATATCTGCCATGAGGTTCGCCGCGAATCCGAGGTTCCCATCATCGTCCTCACGTCGCGCGCGACCGAGATCGACGAGGTCATGGCCATGACGCTCGGCGCGGACGACTTTGTTCCCAAGCCCTACAGCGCCCGTGTGCTCGGCGCGAAACAATCTTGCCCGCGCGGCTGCTCGTGGCGCGCATCAATGCCTTGCTGCGTCGCACCGCGGCGGCGGGCGAGCGCAGCACGCTCGTCCACAAGGGACTGGAGCTCGACCTCGCACGCTCCATGGTCACCAACACGCAAACGGGCACCAGCACCGAGCTCACAAAAAACGAACTGCGTATTCTCTCACTGCTTCTGAGCCGCGCGGGCAAGATTGTTTCGCGCTCGGCCATCATGCAGGATCTGTGGGACTCCGACGCCTTCGTGGACGACAATACGCTTACCGTCAACATCAACCGCCTGCGCACCACGCTCGAAAAAATCGGCATCAAGGGGTATTTGACGACGCACCGCGGTCAGGGCTATTCGGTCTAGGGGCCGGCTATGTCGTTCGCCAAATTCTTCAAAGATGCGCTGCTTCCCGTCGCCGTGTGGACGTGCGGCGTGCTGCTGAGCTGCTTTGTGCTGACGGTCGCCGGCGCACCCGTTTCCATCGTGGTCGTGGCGGTCGGCGTGTCCTTTATCTTTGGCATGCTGGGCATCGTGATCGAGTACGCGCGCCGTCGTCGTTTTCTGCGCCAGCTGGAGCGTGCGGCAGAGGAGCTCGAGAGTCCCGCATGGGTGCAGGAGATGGTGCAATGTCCGACCTATGCCGAGGGCGAGCTCGAGTACGAGGTCTTGCGCCGGGTGGGCAAAGCCGCTTGTGACGAGGTTGCCGAAGGCAGGCGCCAGACCGATGACTATCGCGACTATATCGAGAGCTGGGTCCACGAGGCCAAGCTGCCTCTGGCGGCAGCCCATCTGATTTTGGAAAACCTGGACGGCAGCGAAGATGATCTGTCGCGCGTAGATGATCTCGGTCGCGAGCTTGCCCGCGTGGAGCGCTATATCGACCAGGCGCTGTACTACGCGCGCTCGGAAGTCGTGGAGCGCGACTACCTGATTCGCCGCTGGGATCTCAAAACCTTGGTGACGGGCGCGATTAAAGCCAACGCGCGCGAGCTCATTGCGGCGCATGTGGCCCCGGTGTGCGAGAACCTCGACTTCGAGGTCTTTACCGACGAGAAGTGGCTCGAGTTTATTCTGGGCCAGCTCATTCAGAACAGCATTAAATATGCGCGTGAGGACGGCGCAAAGATCGTGTTTTCGGGTGCGTTGCTGGACGAGGGTCTGGCAAGCGAGCGCATCGAGCTTACCGTCGCGGACAACGGCTGCGGCGTGTGTGCGGCAGACCTGCCGCGCGTGTTCGAGAAGGGCTTTACCGGCGACAACGGCCGCACCACCAAGCGCGCAACGGGCATCGGCCTCTACCTGGTGGCGCGCCTGTGCTCCAAGATGGGCATCGACGTCACCGCAGCATCCGACTCCGGCAAAGGCTTTGTCGTCACGTTTGCCTTCTCAACCAACAAGTTCCAATACTTTGAGTAGGCGGGCCGTCTTGCGGCACGGACGGCTATGTTCCCGAACGTGAATATAGCCGCAAGGATTTAAATGAATCGCCCCAAACAAAACGTGCCGCCCCAAACGGGGCGGTACGCCATTTTTCTATCAGACAACTCGTTGAAGTAAGGCTGCGAAGGCCGCGGGGCCGGGAGGGGTTTCCTAAGGGCACATCCCGCAGCCACAACGCGGCGAGGACGTGCCCGTGGAAACCCCGCAGGCCCCGCGGCCGGAGCTCGA
>CABUAL010000191.1 GCA_902489515.1 uncultured Collinsella sp.
CACGCGCGATTGCCTTAAGGCTGCCATCCCGCCGTAACCTTTAAAGGCAGGGGTGCCGCCATGCATGCGGATAATCTGCTCCGCGAGCTGATCGAGCTCAAAAGTCGAAACGCCGGGGCGCACCATGGCTCCAACGTGGCGGAGCGCCATCTTAGATAGCGCTCCTGCCTTCTTCATCTGCTCGATTTGCGTTGCAGACTTAATCTTGATCATAGACCGAGAGCCTCTTTGACATCCCCGTACACGGTCTCGCGAGCCTGGTCACCGTTGACCGACTTGAGCAGACCCTGGCCACGATAGTAGTCGACGAGCGGGCTCGTGGACTTCTCGTAGACGTCGAGACGGTTCTTGATGGTCTCGGGCTTGTCGTCGTCGCGCTGATACATCTCGCCACCGCACTTGGGGCAGGTGGCATCGGCAGCAGTGCCGGTGTAACCGCAGGCGCGGCAGGTGCGACGCGAAGACAGACGATCGATAATGACCTCGGGGGCCACATCGACCAGAAGGGCGCAATCGATCTCGCGACCCATGGCGGAGAGCTCGGAATCGAGCGTCACAGCCTGAGCGGTGTTGCGCGGGAAGCCGTCGAGGATGAAGCCCTGCTGGGCGTCATCGGCGGCAAGGCGCTCCTTGACAAGGTCGATCACGAGCTGGTCGGGAACGAGCTCGCCAGCGTCCATGTACTTCTTAGCCTGAATACCAAGCTCGGTGCCACCCTTGACGGCAGCACGCAGCAGGTCGCCCGTGGAAATATGGGCGACGCCAAACTCGGCGACGAGCTCCTGTGCGACGGTGCCCTTACCGGCACCCGGAGCTCCGAGCAATACGAGGTTCATGAGCAATCCTCCTCTAGCCTATTTAAAGAATCCATCGTAATCATACATCTTGATCTGGCCTTCGAGCTTATCGACCGTGTCGAGCACGACGCCGACCATGATGAGGATGGACGTGCCGCCAAATGCCTGGATCAGATGGTTACCCGTGAAGGAGAAGATGATCGAAGGCACGATGGCGATGAGCGCCAAAAAGACAGCGCTAGGAAGCGTGATCTTGTTGAGCGCGTTCTTGATGTAGGCCGCGGTAGCCCTACCCGGACGCACGCCCGGAATAAAGCCGCCCTGCTTCTTAAGGTTATCGGCCGTGTCATCGGGGTTGAACACCATGGAGGTGTAGAAGTACGCGAAGAACACGATGAGGACAACGTTAAGCACCCAGTTGAGCCAACCGGTCGAAAGCGCGGAGGCAACTGCCTGAATCCAGCCGATGCCGGGGAAGAACACGGCAATCTGAGCGGGGAAGTACAGCAGCGCCGAAGCGAAGATGATCGGCACGACACCCGCGGTGTTGACCTTGATGGGCAGGTAGGTGGTCTGGCCACCCATCATGCGACGGCCCACGACGCGTTTGGCGTAGGAGACCGGGATGCGGCGCTGGCCGCGCTCAAGGAAAACAATCAGCGGGATAACCAGCAAAATGATGGCGCAGATGATCACCATGGTGATGATGCCACCGGCATTGCCCTCGGTGCTGGAGAAGATAGCCTGCGGCAGGCCGGCCATGATGTTCGCAAAGATGATCAGCGACATGCCATTGCCGATACCGCGCTGGGTGATGAGCTCACCAATCCACATGATCAGCATGGCGCCCGCAGTGAGCGTGCCGACGATCATGAGGTCGAAGATGATCTCGGGAGCGCCGGCACCATTGAAGCTGATGCCGAAGCTCTTAAAGAGGAAGAGGTAACCCACGGAGTTGAGGATTGCCAGAGCCAGGGTGAGGTAACGCGAATACTGCGTGATCTTGGTCTGACCGACCTCGCCCTCGCGGGCAAGCTCATGCAGGGAAGGCACAACGGCCTGGAGCATCTGGAGGATGATCGAGCTGGTGATGTAAGGCATGATGCCCAGCGAAAACACCGACACATAGCTCAACGCGCCGCCAGAGAAAAGATTCAGGAGGGCCATAGCACCTGCGGCGACCGAATTGTTATCGGTCGAGAAAAGGCCCAGCATCCCCTGGAAGGGAATGCCGGGCACAGGAACGTGCGCACCAATGCGGTACACGACGAGCATAGCTATGGTAAAAAGAATCTTTTCGCGCAATTCTTTGATGCGGAAAGCATTCTTAAGACCATTTAGCACGGCAGCTCGACCTTTCCGCCGGCGGCCTCGATCTTGGCCTGCGCAGAAGCGCTGACCTTGTCGACCTTGACCGTGAACTTCTTGGTGAGCTCACCATTGCCGAGCACCTTGACGGGCTCGAACTCGCTCTTGGTGATGCGAGCGGCCTTAAGAGCGGCACCGTCGATCACAGCGCCGTCCTCGAACTTACGCTCGAGACGCTCAACGTTAACGGCGGTGTACTCGATACGACGGGGGTTACGGAAGCCCGGAAGCTTGGGCAGGCGCATAGCCAGCGGAGTCTGGCCACCCTCGAAGCCGGCACCCTTGGTGCCGCCAGAGCGGGAACCCTGGCCCTTCTGGCCGCGGCCAGAAGTGGTGCCGTGACCCGAAGAATTGCCACGGCCGACGCGCTTACGGTTCTTGGTGGAACCGGGCGCGGGAGTAAGATCGTGAAGCTGCATTTGCTACTCCTCTACAATCTCGACAAGGTGCTTGACCTTGAAGATCATGCCGCGGACGGACTCGTTGTCAGCAATCTCGCGAACCTCGCGGATCCTGTGGAGACCGAGGGCACGGACAGTACGGACCTGGTCCTGCTTGCAACCATTGGTGCTGCGGACCTGCTTGATCTTGATGGTGTCAGCCATGCTTAGTTCTCCTTACCGACGAACATCTCGGAGACCGTCAGGCCACGGCGAGCCGCGACGTCCTCAGGGCTGGAGAGCTCCTTGAGGCCCTCGACGGCAGCCTTGATGATGTTGAGGCCGTTGTCGGTACCGAGGGACTTGGACAGGACGTTCTTGATGCCAGCAAGCTCAAAGAGGGGACGCACAGCGCCGCCGGCGATAACGCCGGTACCCTCGACAGCGGGCTTGATGATGATGCGGCCGGCACCAAAGTGGCCGAGAACCTCGTGCGGGATGGTGCCCTGCTCGGTCACCGGCACGTGGAACATGTTCTTCTTGGCATCGAGAGACGCCTTGGAGATGGCCATGGGCACCTCAGCGGACTTGCCCATGCCAACGCCGACGTTGCCCTTGCCGTCGCCAACGACGACGAGAGCGACGAGGCTCATGCGACGACCACCCTTGACGGTCTTCGACACGCGGTTGATGTAAACGACGCGCTCCTCGAACTCGGAGGCCTCGCGCTGCTGCTTCTGATTACGAGCCATGTGCTACATACCTCCTAGAACTCGAGACCGGCGGCACGAGCACCGTCGGCGAGGGCCTTGACGCGGCCATGGTAGATACGGCCACCGCGATCGAAGGCGACCTTGGTGATGCCGGCCTCGATGGCGCGCTTGCCAACGAGCTGACCGACCTTCTCCGCAGCCTCCTTGTTCGAGGTGTGGGTGCCCTTGAACTCGGCCTCGAGGGTCGAGGCAGAGACGAGCGTCAGGCTGGAGCCCTTGCTGTCGTCGATGATCTGGGCATAGATGTTGGCGTTAGTACGGGTCACGCGAAGACGCGGACGCTCGGAGGTACCCGAGACCTTGCCGCGAACACGACGCTGACGACGCTTGAGGCCTTCCAGCTTCGCCTTATGCTTGTTCATACGTAAACTCCTAAAAAGGTTGATCTTGCCAGCACCTGACGGGGTGCTGGTCTTATGCGAGTGAGTCGGTTACGACTACTTGGCGGCCTTACCCAGCTTGCGGCGGATGTGCTCGCCAACGTAGTGGATACCCTTGCCCTTGTAAGGCTCGGGAGGACGCCTGTCCAGATTCCCGCCGGAGTCGAAG
>CABUAL010000192.1 GCA_902489515.1 uncultured Collinsella sp.
ATGCCGCGCTCGCACAGGATCCCCCGACCAGTTCGACGACACTATGCGCCGCATCCGCGCCATCCGCGAGGTCGTCTGCCAAGAGACCATGGAGTAGGCCATGGGTACGGTGAGAAACGCACGCGTCAACCAAGGCGGCCCCAAGTGCGCCGGCATCGTGGGCCTGGGCCTCATCGGCGGCAGCTTTGCCCGCGGCTATGCGCAGGCGGGCGTTCGCGTGCTTGCCTGGGACCCCGACGATGACGTGATGACGGCCGCCAGCATGGGTACCGTCGCCGGCGAGCTCAACGACGAGACGCTCGGCGAGTGCGACATCATCGTCCTTGCCTGCTATCCCGAGGCATGCATCGAGTGGCTCGAGGCCCACGCTCAGGCGCTCGCCGACGCCACCGACACCGATGCCATCATGGGCCCCGTGGTGATCGACACCGTGGGTGTGAAGGGCATCGTGTGTGAGCGGGCCTTTGAGCTCGCACGAGAGCACGGCTTTTACTTTGTGGGCGCACACCCCATGGCGGGCACCCAGTTCTCGGGCTACGCCCATTCCAGCGCCGACCTGTTCCAGGGCGCACCGCTCGTGCTCGTTCCGCCTGCGGTAGACGATGCTCTTAAGCTGGAGCTCTTGGGCCAGGTTCGCGAGATGGTGCGTCCCTTGGGGTTTGGCAAGTTCAGCGTGACCACCGCCACCGAGCACGACCGCGTGATCGCCTTTACGAGCCAGCTCGCGCACGTGGTGTCCAACGCCTACGTAAAGAGCCCCACCGCCCAGGTCCACCACGGCTTCTCTGCCGGTAGCTACCGCGACCTCACGCGCGTGGCCCACCTCAACCCGCAGATGTGGTCCGAGCTCATGATTGACGACGCCGACGCTCTCGCCTTCGAGATCGACCATCTGATCGATTCGCTCGGCGCCTACAGCCGTGCGCTCAAGAACCGCGACCAGCGTTATCTTGAGAATCTCCTTGCCGAGGGCGATCGCATCAAGCGCGCACTCGACGACGAGAGCGCCCACTAGACCACCTATCACGCCAGGTCGAAAGGACCATAGCTTATGGCGATTACCATCGATATCGACACCGCACGCCCCTACCAGGTACACGTGGGCACGTTTTTGCTGGAGCAGGCAGGGCCACTCGTTCGCGCCACCGCCGGAGGCACCCGCGCCGTCATCGTGACGGACACCAACGTGGGCCCGCTCTACCAGATGCCCGTTAAGCAGAGCCTGGAGGCGTCAGGCTATGAGGTAAGCATTTGCACCTTCGAGGCCGGCGAGGTACACAAGCGCGCCGAGACCTACGTTGCCATTCTTGAGTTTGTAGCCGAGCACGAGCTTTCGCGCTCCGACGTGATCGTGGCACTCGGCGGCGGCGTCGTGGGCGACGTGGCTGGCTTTGTGGCCGCCACCTACATGCGCGGCTGCAAGTTTGTGCAGATCCCCACGAGTCTGCTCGCTATGGTGGACTCGTCGGTGGGCGGCAAGACGGCCATCGACCTGGCTGCCGGCAAGAACCTAGCTGGCGCCTTTTGGCAGCCAAGTGTTGTCATCGCTGACGTGGGATGCCTTGCCACCCTCACGCCCGAGCAGTTCGCCGACGGCTGCGGCGAAGTCGTCAAGCACGCCGTGATCGCCGACCCCGAGCTCTTCGCCGAGCTGGAGAAGACCCCGCTCACGCTTGAGCTGCTGAACCGCGACGTGGCCCGCGTGGCGCTCATAATCGCCCGCAATATCGACATTAAGCGCGCCGTGGTCGTTGCCGACGAACGCGAGACCAACCAGCGCAAGCTCCTCAACTTTGGACACAGCGCCGGACATGCCGTCGAGGCCTGCGAGCACTTTGAGCTGGGACACGGCAACTGCGTGTCGATCGGCATGGGCATCATCACGCGGGCCGCAGCCCTGCACGGCATTTGCGATGCCGAGCTGCCCGGTCGCATCGAGGAGCTCTGCGCCCGTCATGGCCTCAAGACCCGCTGTGAGCTTTCGGCCGACGCCATCTTTGCCGAGGCGCTGCACGACAAAAAACGCGCCGGTGACACCATCGATCTGGTGATTCCGCACGGTATTGGCCGCTGCAGCATCGACCGCACGCCGCTTTCCACCTTCCATGATTTAATTGCCGAGGGCCTCGGCCAGAAGGGAGACGCATCCGTATGCTAGCCCGCATCACCCCCTCCCCGCTCAAGGGCACCGTTCCCGCCATCGCGTCCAAGTCGATGGCGCACCGCCTCATCATCTGTGCCGCACTCGCCAACGGCGAGACGCACGTCACTTGCAACACCACCTGCGCCGATATCGAGGCCACGGTGCGCTGCCTCACGGCCCTGGGTGCCCGCATCGAGACCGTCGAGGACGGGTTCCAAGTCCATCCCACCATGAAGAGTATTGAGTTTGGCCTGCTCAAGGCACTTGCGGGCGGCACGCTCGACTGCGGCGAGAGCGGCTCCACGCTCCGCTTTATGCTGCCCGTCGCCTGCGCGCTGGGGGCAGAGGCCACCTTTGTGGGCCAGGGCCGCCTGGGCGCACGCCCCCTCTCCCCGCTCTCCGACGAGATCATTGCCGCCGGCTGCGACCTGCAGGGTCTGGGCGGCTTCCCGCTCAAGACAAGCGGCCGCATGCGCCCGGGCACCTTTATCCTGCCGGGCAATGTGAGCTCGCAGTACATCTCCGGCTTGCTGCTGGCAGCCCCGCTTTTGGCCCAGCCCTCCTGCGTGCAGGTAACCGGCCTTATCGAGAGCCGCCCCTATATCAACCTGACCATCCAGGCCATGAAGGCCTTCGGCGTCGAGGTCAACGTCGAGCGTATCCCCGCCAAGGACGGCCAGCCCGAGATCACGAACTTCCGCGTGGACAGCGGCTCGTACCGCACTCCAGGCAACGTTGCTGTCGAGGGCGACTGGTCCAACGCCGCCTTTTGGCTGTGTGCCGGCGCCATCGGCTCCGACCCCATCACTGTCGAGGGCGTGTCGCTCAGCTCCGCGCAGGGTGATCGCAACGTGCTTGCCGCGCTCTCGCGCTTTGGCGCCCGCATCGTGCGCTCCACCAACGCCGCCACTGTGCAGTCCGACAAGCTCGCCGGCTTTGAAATGAGCGCGCACGACATCCCCGACCTGGTGCCCGTTATCTCTGCCGTGGCATCGTTGGCGCAAGGCCGCACGTTCATCCGCGACTGCGCCCGCCTGCGCATCAAGGAATCCGACCGTCTGGCCACCACCACCCGCGAGCTCACCGCACTGGGCGCACAGGTGCGCATTGCCGGCGACGACCTCATCATCAAGGGTGTCGACGCCTTTACCGGCGGCGAGGTCGATTCGCACAACGACCACCGCATCGCCATGATGGCCGCCATCGCTGCGAGCCGCGCCACTGGCGAGGTCGTGATCCACGGCGCCGAGGCCGTCAACAAGTCCTATCCTGATTTCTTTGACCACTACCGCCTGCTGGGCGGCAAGGTCACACTCGAGGAGGAATAGCATGTCCTCGACCTTTGGCAACGTCTTGCATCTGAGCATCTTTGGCCAGTCGCACTCCCCTGCTATCGGCTGCTCACTCGACGGCATTCCTGCCGGTATTGCCGTTGACCAGGAGCAGCTGCAGACCTTTTTGGACCGTCGTGCCCCCGGTCGCGACGAGACCGCGACCAAGCGCCACGAGGCCGACGCCGCGCATATCATTGCCGGCGTGGTCGATGGACACACCACCGGCGCACCCATCGCAGCGATTATCGAGAACACCAACACGCGCTCCAAGGATTACTCCGAGTTGCGCCGCAAGCCCCGTCCGGGACACGCGGACTTTCCGGCGCGCGTGAAGTACCACAACATGCACGACGTCGCCGGCGGCGGGCATTTCTCC
>CABUAL010000193.1 GCA_902489515.1 uncultured Collinsella sp.
AATTCGCACCTGCTCGCCATCACGATCATCCGACGCCGGGCGATCGACAAAGTAGACCGGCACCATCACCAGACCGTCCTTATGCTTGCGAGCCTTGCGCACCCACGTGCGGATGCTCTTTTTATTGAGCCCCAGGGTCGCCTCGGCATCGTTGCCCGCAACGTCGAGCGCCAGCTTGTCAATGACCACCTGGTCCTTGGTGGACGCATCGACGGAGACGACGCGGAAGTCGCCTTCCTGCATGGCAGGATCGAACGGCCCCACCTTGGCAAAGTCCCACGGCTCCAAAATGCCCATAAGGCGAACGTCCAGGTAGTTGGCCCTGGGGTATGCCCAATCGAGCACCTCGTAGTACACCAGGGTCTCTTTGCTCAGGCCCTTGCCCGGGAAGGACGCCATCATACGCAGGTCCGCCAGCGCCATGGGGAAATAGAAGAGCATCATGTCGTTTTGAATCGCATCTTCTACATCGTGTCCGGCAAACGCGTCCGGATACTGGCGCACCAGTTGCAGCGCGTTGGCACGCGCCTGCTGTGGGGAAATCTCACACGGAATGCCCTGCTCTGGCACATACTCGGCACCCACGCCCATGGTCAGGCGCTTGCTAAACGTGCCGGGTTTGAGCAAGTCGGCCACACCAATCTTGTTGCCGCACGACGGGCATTCAAATACACGCTGGGTGGACTCGCCCTCAAAGGACGCGCCGCAGAAGGGGCAGGGAATGCTCACGTGTGTGGCCTCTTGGAACTCCTGCGCGGTACCGCGGTCCTCCCACAGCAGATGCTCAAGAACCGACTGATTGCGCCAGTGCGAATTGAAGAAATACCAGTCCGGGTCCTCCGGGCGCTCGAGCTGCGAGACATGCGTGAGCTTGAGCAGCCCGTCCACCACCGTCAGCGGCGTATGGCGAATGCCCAGGGCGCTCTTGGGCTCCCCCGCATCGGCCTCCCACGGAATGACTGTTCCGCAATAGGCACACTCAAAGCTGCGCTTTGCCTGGTGCGAGTACATAGGACCGCCGCAGTTTTGGCATTTAATGGCAAACATCTCGTCCATGGAAACGTCCTCCTTTGCACAGGGACTGTCGACATTAAGTATGTCGAGCAAACAGACGCATGCCCATACCCATGTGGCCCAAAATTGGACGCTAGGACAAACGTTTAGGGGCGGCAGCGAAAATCCGCCGGCAGCCCGCCCCACGTCACTCGTTAGCGCAGGTAGACCATTACTGCATTTTCTGAACATTGGCACGCAATGCGACCGCTCGAGCTACACTATCCCCTTAACCATGATTGTGAGGAAGACCGTTATGCTATTTGTAAATCAGCTGGTACATACGCTTGTTCCCGGCAGCGAAAGCGAGCCGGTCGATACCTCCTGCCGCACCAATGCTGGTTTTGCCGCAAGCCTCATCTGCATCGGCCTCAACATCACCCTGTGCCTAGCCAAGGGCATCGCGGGCCTGCTCGCCGGCTCTGTCTCGCTTATCGCCGATGCCTTCAACAACCTCTCCGATGCGTCGAGCAACATTGTGAGCCTGCTCGGATTCCGACTTGCCAGTCGCCCGGCTGACGAAGGCCACCCCTATGGCCACGGCCGCTACGAATACCTCGCCGGCCTGTTTGTCGCCGTCCTCGTTTGTGCCGTCGGCATCAACCTGGTGCTCGAGTCCGTTACCAAGATCATCAAGCCCTCCCCCACCGCCTACACGCTCGTTTCCCTTGCGGCACTGGCTACGTCCATGCTCGTTAAGCTCTGGATGGCCGCGTTCAACCGCACGCTGGGCGATCGCATCGACTCGGAGGCGCTCATCGCCACGGCGCAGGACTCCAAAAACGACGTCATCACCTCGGGCTCGGTCTTGGTAGCGGCGCTTATTTCGCAGACGACCGGCTTTGACCTCGATGGCTGGGCGGGCCTGGGCGTGGGCATCTTCATCTGCATCAGCGGCCTGGGCCTGGTGCGCGACGCCATCAGCCCGCTGCTGGGACAAGCGCCCGACCCCAAGCTCGTCCAGGAAATCCGCGACAGGATCATGTCGTACCCCCAGGTCCTGGGCACGCACGACCTCATGGTGCACGACTACGGCCCCGGCCGTCAGTTTGCCAGCGCACACGTGGAAATGCCCGGCGAGGGCGATGCCTTTGAGCACCACGAGATTCTGGACACCATCGAACACGACATCAAACGCCAGATGGGCATCGCCATCACGTTGCACTGCGACCCCATTGCAACAACCGGCGATGACTTGCGCGGCTGGGTCAAGCGCGGCGTAGCGCAGATCGACCCCGCGCTTTCCATCCACGACTTGCACGAGCACGACGGCTTTGTTTCGTTTGACCTGGTGCGTCCCGACGGCTTTGACATATCCGACGAGGAGCTGCTGGGGCTCGTCACGCGCATCGTGCACGAGCGCAGGCCCGATGCATCATGCGTCGTCACGTTTGACTCCGGCTTTAGCTCGCCCGAGCGTCCGGCAGAGCAGTTGTAGCCTGCTTAACAGCTAGTTTCCCTGCGCGCCCGAGATGCCGTTTTGCAGGGCGTTCCAGGCATCCGTCGCCATGTCGCCCAAGTTCTGCGCGGTATCGCCCAAGTTTTGTGCCGTATCGCCCAGCTCTTGCGCCTTGTCTCCCAACTCCTGTGCCTTGTTGCTCAAGTCCTCCAGCGTATTGGAGCTCGAGCTGTCGGTACCGCTTTGGCCGTCGGACGAGTTGCCCGAGCTGTTCTTGTGCGTGAGCTGAATTTCGAGGTTGCCGCTGTCGTTATAGTAGGCAGAAGTAACGACCCAGTTGGCATCGACGACGGGCGTTGAGCCATCATCAGTCAGGACCACGGCATTCGAAAGATCGGCGCCGCGCGACTTGAGGATCTTCTTGGCGTTGGACCAGTACTGCCCCGGGATATCACTCAGATCGACGGTGCTAGACGAGGCGGACTCGGTTTGCTCGGCAGTGGTATCGGCCGTTGAACTCCCTCGCTTGTTGAGCATGCCCGACACGATGGCAAACACAACCGACAGCGCAAAGAAGATTGCCAGCACGATGAGGATCTTCTTGATCACGCTCGACGAACGCGACGGCTTCTTCTCCTCGTCCTCGCCATATTGCGGAATCGACTTGGGGTACTCGCGATACGGCTCGCGCGACTCGTAGCGAGGCTGCGCCGTGCGAGGCATATACGTCGTCTGCTGAGGCTGCGGAATGGGATTCTGCGGCAGGTCATCATAGGGATTCGGCGTCGAGGCAGCATAAGAATCCTGCGGCGCGTAATCAAACGGATCCGGGGCTGCGTTGCCATAGGGGCCTTGCGAAGATGCAGCGTAAGAATCCTGCGCCGTGTCGCCATAGCCCATAACCCGGGTGGGCTCGGCAGAAGGCTGCGTCGCGGCGGGGTCGGTATAACCGGGGTTGGGAACAACGCGGGTCGCATCGGCGCTATCGCCAACCTGCGCGGAACCGTAGCCGCCCATCACGGTTGTCTTGTCCTGATCCATGCAACGATTCCTTTCCGTCGCGCGTGAGCCTCAAGCTATCCATGCATTCTACCCGCGCAAAAGCCTATGACGGGCAGAGTCCGTCGGTATCTACAAGACATGCGCGGGCCTAAGGATCAAAAAGCCCCGCCGTGCCTTGTGGGCGCGGCGGGGCGGGCTAGCAGCTATGGACAGCAGGCTTAGAACAGGCCGGTGATGTTGCCGTCGTTGTCGACGTCGATGTTTTCGGCCGCGGGCACCTTGGGCAGACCCGGCATGGTCAGAACACTGCCGGTCAGCGCGACCACAAAGTGGGCGCCGGCAGAAACCTTGAGCTCACGCACGGTGATGCGGAAGCGTTGACTTTACGCCGGCCGCCA
>CABUAL010000194.1 GCA_902489515.1 uncultured Collinsella sp.
GGTGCCGACCTGCTCGTTATGACGGCGACGCCGATTCCGCGCACGTTGGCGCTCTCGGTCTACGGCGACCTTGACACGAGTATCATCCGCCATCGGCCTGTTCCGGGGGCGGGCGTCGCGACGCGTGTGCTCACCGAGTCGAGCCGCGACCTGGCCTACGGCGCCATTCGCGAGGCGCATGAAAAGGGCCAGCAGGCTTACGTGATCTGCCCGCTTGTGGAGCCGAGCGATTCGGCCGATGAGCTGGAAGACGTACCCGGTATCGCCCGCGACGACGAGGGCCGCGTGACCGTACCTGTGCCGCTGCACGACACGGCAACCGAGCTCGACCGGCTGCGCCTGGCGCTGCCGGGACTTACCATCGAGCGCCTTCACGGCCGTATGCCGGCGGGGGAGAAGGATCGCGTGATCGACTCCTTTAAGCGCGGCGAGATCGACGTGCTCGTCTCGACCACGGTGGTCGAGGTGGGCGTCGACGTGCCCAACGCCACCGTCATGGTCATCGAGAACGGTGAGCGCTTTGGCTTGGCGGCCCTGCACCAGCTGCGCGGTCGCGTGGGCCGCGGCAGCGTGTCGGGCACCTGTCTGGTCATGACGCACTCCAAGGGCAACGGTGGCGCGTCGGCGGCACAAGACCGTCTCCAGTCGCTCGAAAAGACCTCGGACGGCTTTACGCTCGCCCAGATGGACCTGCGTCTGCGCCACGAGGGCGAGATCCTGGGCTACCGTCAGCACGGCGGCGTTACCTTGCGCTTTGTGGACCTGGACGCCGATAAGGACCTTATCGAATGGGCCCATTTGGACGCGGTCGAGCTCTTGCGGTATGCTTGCAACCTTGACTCCGTGGCGACGCGTCCCTTGCGCGACGCGGTCGCCACGCGTTATCGACATATCTTTAAGGAGGTCAGCGGAGGATGAGAATCATTGGCGGTGAATGGCGCGGCCGCAAGATCGAAGAGCCGCGTGGGCGCGATGTCACCCGTCCCACGACCGATCGCGTGCGCGAGGCATGCGCTTCCATGGTCATGTCGGCGTTCGACTTCGATTTGGACGAGGTCCGCGTGCTGGACGCCTTTGGCGGCTCTGGTGCCCTGGGTATCGAGATGCTCTCGCGTGGCGCTCGCTCGCTCACCACGTTCGAGATCGATCGCAATGCCTCCCGTCTGATCACCAAGAATATCGAGTCGCTGTGCCGCGACCGCTCTCGTTGGCGCGTCGTTACCGGTGATGTGCTGGTGAGTGCCTCGCGCGGTCGCGTGCCGGGTGGTCCCTTTGACCTGGTCCTGCTCGATCCGCCCTATGCTTTTGGCGCTGAGCCGGTCGAGGAGCTGCTGCAGAACCTGGCTCAGCAAGGCTTGCTGGCGCAGGGTGCCTACGCGCTCTTTGAGCACGCTGCCGCCGACGCGGGCGCTCACCCGACCGGTTTTGAGACCGTGCGCGAGAAGCGCTACGGCATAACTTCGGTTGACTTGCTGCGCTGGTCGGCCACGAACGGGGCCGACAATGCCGACGACAGCGACAATGACGAGGATGCGCCTTTGGAGGACGCCCATGAATGACACCATCAACCGCGTAATCGTCCCGGGCACCTTCGATCCCATCACGTTTGGCCATATCGACGTCATCCGCCGAGCCCGCCGCATCTTTCCCAGCGTGATTGTCGCCGTGGCTGAATCACAGGGTAAAAACGGCGTGGGTACCACCTTTATGCTCGACGAGCGCGTGGCGCTGGCCCGCGAGGCCCTCGGCGATTTGGACGGCATCGAGGTACTGCCTTTCACCGGCCTGCTGGTCGACTTTGCACGTGAACAGGGGGCAGGTGCCGTCGTTAAGGGTCTGCGCGCCATGACCGACTTTGAGTACGAGCTGCAGTAACATATCATCGTGTTAGTTTACCACATGCCACCAGGCGAGCTGGAGTCTATCTTTGTCATGAGTGCTCCGCAGTACGGCTATATCTCGAGCTCGGTGGTGCGCCAGATCGCGTCGCTTGGCAGCGACGTGTCGACGTTTGTGCCGCCCAACGTGGTCGAAGCGCTCAAACATCGCTTTTCGTGACGTTTTTTATTGCCTGGTGGCATGTGGTAAACTAACACGATGATATGTTACCTATGAAAGGAGACCGGATGCCGGGCGAGAATTTTCCTGGCGACAGGATCGTGAGTCTTGTCGACGAGCTCGAGGGGCTCATCGAAGAGGCTAAGACGCCGTTCGGCAAGAACGCCCAGATGAAGGTTATCGACGCCGACGTCTTCTTTAACATCCTCGATGAGATCCGCATGAGCTATCCCGAGGAGTGGCAGAAGTCCCGCCGTATCCTCAAGGAGCGCGAGGAGCTTATGGCTTCCGCCGCCGCTCAGGCCGATTCCATCATTGCCGATGCTCAGCAGCAGGCGCTCACCATTGCCGGTGAGCAGGAGATCGTTCGCCTAGCCCAGCAGCAGGCCGACGACATCCGCGACCGTGCCCAGCAGTACGAGCGTGAGACGCGTTATGCCGCCGAGGATTACGCAGAGCAGGTCTTTACGCACCTTGAGGAGAACCTTAAGAGCCTGACCGGCACCGTCACCCGTTGCCGTCAGCAGCTCAACGAGGGTGCCGCCCAGCAGAACGGTCAGTGGTAATGGCTGAGTTCCCGAGCGTTACCGTCGATCTTTCCGAGCAGCTCGAGTTTCCTGGAGATTCGTTTCCGCTGACCGGTAAGGTCGATGTCGCCACCTACACGGTGGGCGAGAAGGAGTACCAGCTACAGGACGGCATCGACTACGACGTTGTCTTTACCAATGCCGGTACCGGTGTCTTGCTCACGGGCATGGTCCGCGCGCACGCCACCGGTGAGTGCGACCGTTGCCTGGAGCCCGCCTCGTTTGATATCGCCGGAGAGATCGAGGAGTTCTACCTCTTTGAGGAGCCCGAGGATCCCGAGGCCTACGAGGACGGCTACGAGCTCCTGGGTGAGGACCGCATCGTCGATCTGGGTGAGCCCATCAATGACGCGGTCGTTATGGACACGCCGTTTGTGGTGCTCTGCAAGCCCGATTGCCGTGGTCTGTGCCCCACCTGCGGTTGCAATCTCAACGTCGAGCAATGCGATTGCGCCGCCCAGGCAGAGGCAGAATGGGCCGCTGCCACGGAAAATCCATTTGCAGCATTGAAGAATCTCAAGCTCGATGAGTAAAACTGTGGTAGTATCGCTACTTGCGCGTAATCGCCACACTGGATAGTTCATAAGGAAGGTCACTATGCCCGTACCTAAACAAAAGCAGGGTCGTATCCGCACTCACACCCGTCGTTCCGCCAACATGAAGATCTCGGCTGCGGCTCAGTCCACGTGCCCCCGTTGCGGCGCTGTCAAGCTTCCGCACCACGTGTGCCCCAGCTGCGGTTTCTACAAGGACCGCGAGGTTATCGTTACCGAGTAACGGTATACTCTGGATGCGATGCCGTTCCAAATGGAACCACAATGGCCGGCTCAGTGAGTCGGCCATTTTTGTATAAGGAGCATGTATATGAGTAACGTTCGCGTTTGTGTAGACGTTGTGGGCGGAGACGAGAAACCTCAGGTTGTTCTCGATGGTATCGAGGCTGCGCTTGCCGCCGATCCCGATATCGAGGTCTTGGCAGCTGGCCCCGCCGAAATCGTCAATCCCTTTGCAGCTTCCCATGCACGTGTTGAGGCCCTTGAGGCACCTGACGTTATCGCCATGGATGACGATCCCATTCGCGCCGTGATGACCAAGCGTAAGTCGTCGATCGTGCTTTCTTGCCGCGCCATTAAGAAGGGCAACGCGGATGCGTTCTTCTCCGCCGGCTCGACCGGTGCCATGACCGCCGCTGCCACCGCCT
>CABUAL010000195.1 GCA_902489515.1 uncultured Collinsella sp.
AAAGCTGGCCGCTGCGCGGCCAGCAGACTAAAGTCTTGAAGCAAAAGCGCAGCCTAAAAGGCCGCGCACCATCTTTATTCAGATTAATCATTGCCCGTTGTGACATCGCCGAACCCGCAGGGCAGAGAACAAGTTCCCTCCCGGCGCACTCCGCAGGACGCAAGAAGCCCTCGCCGCACGAAGTGCGCAGCGAGGGCTTCTTGCATGTCCGAGGACGCGCCGGGAGGGAACTTGTTCTCTGCCCGGATAGGTAAGACAAATTACGCGACGGTGTAAACCCAGTTGTGCTTGTCCTCGACAGCACCAGACTGGATACCAGTCAGGGTCTCGCGAAGCTTCTTCATCACAGGGCCGATCTCGGTGTATCCAGCCGGGAAGGTCACGGTCTCGTCGGCGCCGTAAACCTTGTTGTCGATTTCGCCAACCGGAGAGATGACGGCAGCGGTGCCGCACAGGCCGCACTCCACAAAGGTGCCGGCCTTGACCTCGGCCCACTCGACGGGGCGCTGGTCAACGGTCATGCCCAGGTCCTGAGCAACCTGAACGAGCGAACGACGGGTGATAGAGGGCAGGATGGAGTCGGTGTGCGACTGCGGAACGACGAGCGTGCCATCCTCTTTCACGAACAGGACGTTGGCGCCACCGGTCTCCTCGACATAGGTGCGGGACTCGGAGTCGAGATACAGGTTCTCGGCATAGCCCTCGCGATGGGCCTCCATCGTGGGCTTAAGGGACATGGCGTAGTTCAGGCCGGCCTTGATGTTGCCGGTGCCGTGCGGTGCAGCACGGTCATACTCGGAAACGCGCAGCTTGACGGGCTTGAGGCCGCCCTTAAAGTACGGACCGACCGGGGTCACGAGAATGCGGAACGTGTACTCAGGAGCGGGAGCCACGCCGATCACGTCACCGGAGCCGATCATAAACGGACGCACGTACAGGGTCGCGCCGGAACCGAAGGGCGGAACCCAGGCGGCGTTGGCAGAAACGACCTGCTTGACGGCCTCAACGAACTTGTCCTTGGGAAACGGGGGCATCTCGAGGCGCTGGGCAGAGTTATACATACGCTCAGCGTTCATGTCGGGACGGAAGCAGACGATGCTGCCGTCCTCGGCGGTGTAGGCCTTCAGGCCCTCAAAGACCTCCTGGCAGTAATGGAAGATACCGCCGCACTCGGAGACATGCAGGGTGTGGTCGGTGGTCAGGCCGCCCTCGTCCCACTCGCCATCCTTCCAATGAGCCTCGTAGCTGTAATCGGTCTTCATGTAGCCAAAGCCGAGGCTACCCCAATCGATATCCTTCTTCTCGACAGTCATATGTCGCTCCTTACATACACAGTTGCATACTCGCGAACCCGCACGCAAGGACCGAGGCCGACCGCGTCGCAACGTCGCACGCCCGGAGCGTAGAGCCGGACGGGACACGCGAGCAGCATCAAAGCCGATGGCACGTCGATTCGCATGCACGAGATTGTACTCCCCGCACGCGTCTGATAAAACGCTTTTCTTTAACTAAGTAAAGTATTTTCATTTGACCGAAGCAAAAAGGCCCGCCACCGTAAGCGGTGACGGGCCTCAACTGTACGGTCTGCGCGCTGGCTCGAGCTAGGCGTTCTATTTACCCAGCTTGGCCTTAACCAGACCGACCACGGTCGGGATGATCGACACGGCAACGATGCCGATAATCAGCAGCTCAAAGTGCTCTTGCACAAAGGGAATGCCGCCAAAGAAGTAGCCCAGCAGCGTAAAGACCGTCGACCAGGTAATGCCGCCCAGCACGTTAAAGACGACAAAGTTGCGCCAGTGCATGCCGCCCATGCCAGCGATAAAGGGCACAAAGGTGCGGATAAACGGGAAGAAGCGACCCAGGAAGATGGCCAGGTGACCCCACTTGTCCAAGAAGTCCTCGGACTTTTTGATGCGCTCGGGCGTCATGGCCTTGACCTTGCCCGAAGCGATGATCTTGCGGCCAAAGAAGTGACCGATCATAAAGTTGCACTGATCGCCCAAAATGGCAGCGGCCCATGCGGTGGCCAGAAGCGCCACGATGTTAAAGCCGCCGTTGTGGGCAAAGAAACCCGAGGCGAACAGCAGCGAATCACCGGGAAGGAACGGGAAGAACACCACGCCCGTCTCGATAAAGATGATCAGGAACACGCAGCCGTAGGCCATAAGCGGGCCGGCGGCGATCCAGCTGGCGATCGCGGTGCGCGGGTCCTTAAGCAGCTCGGCAATAAAATTGATGAAACCCATGAAGTAAAACCTCTCAGTTGTGGGCGCGGATACGTCCAAGTTGACCAGTATACGGTTGCGGTGCCCCCTCGTGCGCAACCCCACAAAAGCATGACTCCATTACCAGCAAGTTTGCATAACTGACACTTGTAGCGCAAAGCCGCCAAGATTGTCCTTTTTAATCCCTAGCGAATCGCTATACTTTATTGAATCGCATTGCCATGGCGCTAAGGGAGGGCGGCCGGTGAGCTTTATCAATACCATTCGCGAGGACATCAAGACCGTCCAGGCGCAGGACCCCGCCGCGCAAAACGGTCTGGTCATCTTTCTTTCCTATCCTGGCCTGCACGCCAAGTGGAACCACGTGCCCGAGCACTGGCTGTGGGAGCACGGTCATCGCTCGCTCGCCCGCGTGCTCTCGCAAATCACCCGCCACATCACCGGCGTCGAGATTCACCCTGCCGCGCAGATTGGCAAGCACTTCTTTATCGACCACGCCATGGGCGTCGTCATCGGCGAGACCACCATTGTGGGCGACAACTGTGTGCTCTACCAGGGCGTCACGCTCGGCGGCACCGGCAACGAGACCGGCAAGCGTCACCCCACCCTGGGCAACAATGTCACGGTGGGCACGGGCGCCAAGGTGCTCGGCAACATCCGCATCGGCAACAACGTCAAGATCGGCGGCAACTCGGTCGTCGTTAAGGACGTCCCCGACAACTGCACCGTCGTGGGCGTGCCGGGACGCATCATCAAGCGCAACGGCTGCCGTGTGTTCGAGGAGAGTTTCGACGCCAAGCAGCATCGCGAGTACATGCCCGATGACGCCGCCGAGCAGTCCGCCCTCAACCGCCAGGGCATCACCGAGAATGCCCGCCGCGTCAAGGAACTCGAGCGAGAGGTGGCCGAGCTCAAGGCCCTCGTCGCCAAGCTCGTGGACGAACGCTAGGAACGCAAGCGGCACAAAACGACATCGGCATCAACGCAAAGGCGCGCCAGGGAATTCATCCCCGGCGCGCCTTATTTGTGATGTGGCAAAGAGACTGTCCCTTTGTCACATTATGCGAACTGGCTCAGATAGAGGTCGGCGTAGGCACCCTCGGCAGCCAGCAGCTCCTTATGCGTGCCCTGCTCGATAATGTTGCCGTGATCCATGACCAAGATCAGGTCGGCGTCCACGATCGTCGACAGGCGGTGCGCGATCACAAAGCTCGTGCGCCCGCGCATGAGCGCGTCCATGGCACGACCGATGGCAAGCTCGGTACGCGTATCCACGCTTGAGGTCGCCTCGTCCAGGATGAGAATCGCCGGGTTATTGAGCAGCACGCGTGCGATGGTCAGCAGCTGACGCTGGCCCTGGCTGATGCTTTCGGCATCGTTGGCCACGCGCGTGTCATAGCCCTGCGGCATGGTGCGCACAAAGAAGTCGACCTGCGCGGCGCGCGCAGCCGCCACGATCTCCTCACGCGTCGCCTCGGGACAGCCGTAGGCGATGTTTTCGGCAATCGTGCCATCGAACAGCCAGGCGTCCTGCAGCACCATGCCAAACTGCTGCCGTAGCTCGCCGCGGTCCATGCGGCTCGGCGTGTTCGACCTGCTCGATGAGCCCGAGATG
>CABUAL010000196.1 GCA_902489515.1 uncultured Collinsella sp.
CTGCATACTGGATTTTGGGCGAGAGACAGGCGCCGGCGGGGTCCTGACATGTCCGAGGACGATTTGGGAGGTAAGCCCTGGGGCCTCCGATGGGGCGGTTCCAGCCGAGGCTATTCGTCGCCGAAGCTGATGCCCAACGCCTTGGCCTCGCGCACCAGATCGCTCTGGGGGTCGACATACTTGAGCTTGCCGGCGACCTCCTCGAGCGGCATGTGGCACATCTTGCCGTCACGCAGGGCAATCATGTAGCCAAACTCGCCGCGTAGGCACCCCAGTGCCGCCTCGACGCCGCACTGGGTCGCAAAGATGCGGTCCTGGGCGTCGGGCTGGCCACCGCGCTGCGTGTGGCCGGGGATGGCGACACGGGTCTCGCGACCGGTCTTGGCCTCGATCTCCTTGGCGATGTCGTAGACAATCGACGGGCTCGTGCGCTCGGCAAGCTTTTTCTTGTACTCCTTCTTGGACAGCGCCGCGTCCTCCTTGGAGATAGCGCCCTCGGCGACGGCCACGATGGTAAAGCGGCTGCCGGTCTCCATGCGATGCTCGATGGTCTTGATGACGTTATCCATGTCGTAGGGAATCTCGGGGATCAGGATGACGTCCGCACCGCCCGCGACGCCGGCGTACAGCGGAATCCAGCCAACCTTGTGGCCCATGATCTCGATAACGAACACGCGGCCGTGACTCGAGGCGGTGGTGTGGATGTCGTCGATGCACTTGGTGGCGACGTCGATGGCGCTCGTAAAGCCAAACGTCAACTCGGTGCCCCAGGTGTCGTTATCGATGGTCTTAGGCAGGGCGATAACGTTGAGGCCCTCTTCGCGCAGACGGTTGGCGGTCTTGGTGGAGCCGTTGCCGCCCAGCATAAACAGGCAGTCGAGCTGCAACTTATGATAGGTGTGGACCATTGCCGGCACCTTCTCGACGCCGTCGGCCTCGGGAATATCCAGGCGCTTGAACGGCGTGCGGCTCGTGCCCAGGATGGTACCGCCACGGGTAAGGATGCCGCTAAAATCGGCGGGCGTCATGACACGGAACCTGCTGTAGATAAGGCCCTGGTAGCCGTCCTCAAAACCATAGATCTCAATAGGCTCTTCGCTATTGGTCATAAGCGTTTTGACAATGCCGCGCATGGTGGCGTTGAGCGCCTGACAGTCGCCGCCACTGGTAAGAAGACCGATCCTAAGCATGATGAATCCTTCCGGGCAAGTTATAACATGCGCATAAGTTTACCCCCGCACACTGTTGACGCGGGGGTAAAACGTGTTAGCTCAAGCGTATAGAAATGTAAACAACGTCAGGCGAGCGTAAGGTCGACGGGCCTGGCTCCTTACAGTGCGAAGGCGTCGACGTCGCCCCAGTGGCGGCGCAGCGTAATGGCGGCGGCGGGTTCGGTATTGTCAAAGACGACCGACCATTGCGTATTGCTGGTGATGTCTTCCGGATTGGGTTCTTGCGCTGCGGCACGCAGGGCTTTCCAGACAATCGTTTCGTCCTGGGCACCGATATGGGCGTCAAGGACATCGGCGATTACGACGGCACGCTCTTTACCATGGCCCAGCTCGCCATTCTTTTGGTTGGGCAGCACTTCGTCGCCATAGCAGGCGTAGAAGTTCGTAACCTGGCGTACAGGAGTCGCTTTGAAAGTGCGGTCCGGATCGTGCGGATCCCACTCTACTACGCGCGCGTCACCGGCGGCGTCGTTGATAAAGAAGTGGTAATCGCGTCCTGCCATGGCGTGCATGTCGTAGGCGGAAAGCAGGTCGACAGCTTCTTGCGTGGTGGAGGCACTGTCGAGCACCAGACGGATGGCGAGCGAGGTATTGATGACGGGGCGCTGCGTGTCCTGGTCACAGGGCTTGGAGTCCAGGGTGAGTACGGCAATGGACACGCCGCATTCGTTAACACCGTCGAGCTGGGCAAACGGGCCCATGAGTGCGGCGGCGCGTCCGGCGACGGAGTCAAGCGGAGTGTTATCGCCCAGGTTGTTAAGGGCGGCAAACCCGATGGAGGCATAGCCGCCGCGTGGGTGATTGCGCACCAGCAGCGCCGAGGTGTCGTCCTTAAAGTCGTAATTGCGACCGGTGCGCACACGGCCTTCGGCATCTACGGCGACAAAGGCGCTGCAGGCAAACTGGGGCGCCTGGACATGTGCCGGCACACCGGGCAGCACCTGCGCCGCCACGGCATCGATGTAGGCTTGGTCGTCGCGCACGCCAGCGGCGATGATGCGATCAAGATCGTAGTCGTAAGCGATGTCGATTGCGTACAGATCATAGCCATCCGCGTAGCCGGTCAGGCGTTTGAGCGACGCGGCGGACTTGATTTGCTTGCGGTAAACGATACCGGTGGCAGTGGCAAGGCCGACGGCGACTCCCGCGACACCGCAGGCGATGGCAATGTTACGTGGCTTCATGACGGCTCCTCTCGTCCTGTTAGCGTAATTGTCGCAAAAGGAGCGCGGGCATGATGGCTCAACCTGGTGAGCGGCGCGGGATTAAACATGGAATGAAGAGTACGGCGCTGGCGTGGCGGGGTATGCTGGAGGGGACCATCAACCCAGCGAAAGGGGAGAGCATGACGGATCAGGAAACGCCCGAGCGCGCGCATGTGACGGCCGATGATATCGAGGCCGCCAACGATCTTATCGACTTTATCGAGGCATGCCCCAGCATGTTCCATACGGCAGCGACCATTATGGCCGAGCTCGACGAGGCGGGCTTTACCTACCTGCCCGAGAATGCGGCGTGGGATATCGAGCCGGGCGGTCGCTATTACACGCAGCGCAACACCTCGAGCGTTATCGCCTTTAAGGTGGGCGAGGACCTGGCCGCGACGTGGGGCGAGGACGGCGTTGCTGGTGACTATCATTTTCAGCTCACGGCGTCGCACAGCGATTCGCCGACGTTTAAGGTTAAGGCCGTGCCCGAGCTCGACGGCGCAGGTGAGGCGCTGCGCCTGAACACCGAGGCCTACGGCGGCATGATCGACTACACCTGGTTCGATCGCCCGCTGGCGCTTGCGGGCCGCGTGCTGGTGCGCGAGGGCGACCGTATTGAGAGCCGCCTGCTTGCCACCGAGCGCGAGGTCGCTATCATTCCGAGCCTTGCCATCCATATGAACCGTGGCGTTAACGAGAGCTTTGCTCCCAACCGAGCCGTTGACCTGTGCCCGCTCATCAGTGCCGGTGACCTTAAGCAGGGAGATTTTGACGCCCTGATCGCCGAAGAGCTGGATGTTGAGCCCGAGCAGATCCTGGGCCGCGATCTGTTCCTGGTCAATCGTCAGGATGCGCGCATTTGGGGTTGGGCCGATGAGTTTATCTCGACGCCCAAGCTTGACGACCTGGCCTGCGCCTATACCTCGCTGCAGGCATTTTTGGGTGCCGAGAACGCGCACGACGTTTCGGTCTTCTGCTGCTTTGATAACGAGGAGGTTGGCTCCGAGACCAAGCAGGGCGCTATGTCGACCTTCTTGGCCGATGCGCTGCGCCGCATCAACGGATCGCTGGGCTTTGACGACGAGTCGTACCATCGCGCACTTGCCGCCTCGATGCTTGTAAGCTGCGACAACGCGCATGCCGTGCACCCCAACCACGCCGAGAAGTGCGACGCCCGCAATCAGGTTGTGCTCAACGGCGGCATCGTTATCAAGGAAGCCGCCAACCAGCACTACTGCACCGATGCCTTTAGCCGCGCGGTGTTCCAGGCTATTTGCGATGACGCCGACGTGCCCACGCAGGCCTTCGCCAACAAGAGCGATATGGCGGTTTAGCAGGTTTTAGAGCTCCACGCTTTCG
>CABUAL010000197.1 GCA_902489515.1 uncultured Collinsella sp.
CGTGCATTAAAAACGTAGCGGTCCAGGCGGTCGCACGCTTCCCTTACGCGCGAAAGCGGCAGCGCCAGATTCACGCGAATGTGGCAGGGCCCGTGGAACGGGCGGCCGTCCTGATATCCCACGCCTACGCGCGCCCCCTCGTCGAGCAGCCACTGAATATCGCGGCCATGCTCGCGGCACCACTCGGTGCAGTCCAGAAACACCATGTACGTGCCCTGCGGACGCGAATAGGACACGCCCTCAAAATGCTCGTCCACGTAATTGCAGAAGTACTCGATATTGCCGGCAAGCACCTGGTTGAGCTCGTCCACCCACTCGTAGCCCTGCGGCTGGTAGGCACCGATAAGCGCATGCATAGAGAGGACGTTCATCTCGTTGTAGTGGGTCTTGTCGGACACGGCGCACACGCGGTCGCGCAGCGTCTCGTTATAGATGATGTGGTAGCTGCCGACCAGGCCCGCCAGGTTGAACGTCTTGCTGGGCGCATAGAGGGCAACCGTGCGCATGCGGGCGTCCTCGCTTACCGACTGCGTCGGAATATGCTTGTGTCCCGGCAGGATGATATCGGACCAAATCTCGTCCGAAATCACCACGCAATCGTGCTGGCGATAAATGTCCATGGCGCGCTCGATCTCGTCGCGCTCCCATACGCGGCCGCAGGGATTATGAGGCGAGCAGAACACCGCGGCATGGATGTGGTTTTGGGCGAGTTTGCGCTCCATGTCCTCAAAGTCCATGCGCCACACGTCCTGGTCGTCGAGCTTAAGCGGGCTGTGGACAATACGATAGCCCGCGGCCTCGATGGACTTGGTAAAGCCGATGTAGGTAGGGCTGTGGACCAGCACCGCATCGCCTGGCTGGACATACGCGCGCAACGTCGACACGACACCGCCCAGCACGCCGTTTTCGTAGCCGATATGCTCAGGTGCCAGGCCCTCGACGCCATTACGGCGGCTCTGCCATTCGATGATGCGGTCGAAATACTCGGGGCGCGGATTGAAATAGCCAAACATGGGGTGCTGGGCACGCTGAATGATGTGTTCCTGGACCGTGGGCACCGTGGCAAAATTCATGTCGGCCACCCACATGGGAATGCGGTCGAAGCCCTCGTCGGGTGCGTTCGGAGCCATACCGGGGATCTCGCCCCAAGAGTCAACGGCGATGGCATCCATGCCGTGGCGGTCGATAAGCGAGCTAAAGTCGTATTTCATGCTGAGCTCCCATGCAAAGCGGACTATTTTGGTAGGCGTTATTGTCCACCAGCATGGGCGATTTTGACATGGGGTTTGGCGCTTAATTTGACGGGTTCAGACGAATGGCTGGTTAGTCTTGCGCGTCGTTGACGGCGACTACGGTTAGCTGGGTTTTATCGACCGTAAAAGATATGTCGAGCCCAGCATAAGCTAAGTGGTAAACGCGGTTTGGCTCGTGCTTGCTGCCCGCGCGGCGCGGATCTTGGCAAAGGACCTCGACCAAGCCGGGGAGCTTTGCGGGCGGGACCATATCCTGCAGCGCTTGTGGAAACTCAACATCGAGCTCTTGCCACGGAGCACCCTCAATCCAGCCGCCGGTCGCATCCGGGTGGCAGTCCGCAAACGGGATGTAGGGCTTGATATCGTAGATGGGCGTGTCGTCGCGCAGATCGGCCCCCAGCACATGGATGATGGGGCCGTCGTCGGTAAGCTCCACGCGGTCGAGCTTAACGCAGGTGAGCCCGATGGGATTAGGGCGAAACGGACTGCGCGTGGCAAAGACACCCACGCGCTCGGCTCCGCCCAGACGCGGCGGACGCACGGTCTTCGACCACTTGACGTTGGTGCCAGACCTGTCCTGCGACTTGGCATCGGCAGCTATGTCGTTTGCCGTGCCGCCGGGCGTTCCGTTTTCGAAGCGCCACAACAGCCATAGGTGAGAGAAGGAGTCCAGGCCCTCAACCGCTGCATTGGAGGCAAATTCCGGCTCAAAGACGATGCGTCCCTGCAGATGAGGTGCCAAAAAGCTGTTGCGCGGAATGCCGAACTTCTGCGGCAGGTCGGTATGTATGTGTGCGATAGGTTCCATGCCGGTCATTGTACGGCATGGAGGTGTGGGGCGTTGTGCGCAATTCTTCGCCGCAGTCCCCGTCGTGCAACCAACGGTTGCTTGGAAGGGCACCTGCTGCCGCGTATGCTTAAGCCATCAACCAGCAGAAAGGAGCCGCTATGGCCTTTGCAGAAAAGCTCATCGCCGTCCGTCGCGCCCATCACCTTACCCAGGAGCAGCTCGCCGCCAAGCTCTTCGTCACACGCCAAGCCGTCAGCCGTTGGGAGCGTGGCGAGGTCACACCGGGCATCGACATGATGAAGCTCATCGCCGCCGTGACTGGCGAGCCCCTGTCTCATCTGCTCGAAATGCCCGAGCATTATTGCCAGAGCTGCGGCATGATACTCACGCCCGAAGACTACGGCACCGATGCAGCGGGCGCCACGACCGACCATTATTGCAAGTGGTGCTACGACCACGGCAAGTACACCTACGACACCACGATGGAGGCGATGATTGAGGACTGTGCCCCGCGGCTGGCACAAAACACCGGCATGTCGGTCGATGAAGCCGTCTCGCTCATGGGCGCCGTCCTGCCGCAACTGGAGCGCTGGCGCACCGTGCAGGAAAACGAGGAGCGCTACGGTGCCGAGGCGCGGGCGCGCTATGGCAATGAGGCTATCGATGCAGCAAACGAAACGTTACTGGACATGAATCCTCAGACATGGAACGACATGAAGGAACTTGAACGCGCTATTTTGGGTCAGCTCTCGATTGCCATGGGCGACGGCGATGCGGACGGAAGCGAGGCTCGCAAGCTTGTCGCGATGCATCGTCGCTGGATTGCTCTCAACTGGGGATGCGAGCCCCAAGACGAGGCATACCTGGGGCTCGCCCGCGGCTACCTCGCCGACCAGCGCTTTGTTGACTACTACGACAAGCCGTGCGGCACCGGCGCCACAGCGTTTCTGGTCCAGGCCATCGAGTTGTCACTGGCCCGCGCATAGACCGCGGCGGCTTTGGGTATTTCAATCAAAACCGCAACCGATTGGAGACCCATGGCTACTGATCATGAGCTCGCGCTCTACGTTATGACTGGCTGCCCGTATTGCTTAAAGGTCAAGCGCTTTTTGGCCGATAACGGCGTGACCATTCCCGAGCGCAATATCTCGACCGATACCGAAGCCGAGCAGACGCTCATCGCCGTCGGCGGAAAACGCCAGGTTCCCTGTCTGTTCATCGACGGCAAACCACTCTACGAATCGAGCGACATCATCGCGTGGGCGCAAGAGAACCTGCTCTAGTGCAACACAGCCATTGGGTGTTCCTATAGTTTTGTCAACCGTCGGGGCTACTCCCGGTAGGGCACCCGGTCGCGCATCACGGCGTATATCGCCCTGAGCCGCTTCCTCGCGACGGCCTTGAGCGCCCGCCCGTGCCCCATGCCCCGCGCCCTGCAGGCCCGGTAGTACTCGCCGTAGCGCCCCGAGGACCTCACCAGGCTGTTGCACGAGAAGATCAGCAGGGACTTGAGCCTCGCGTCGCCGCGCCTGGACGCCCTGACCGACCTCACCGACGTGCCGGAGCTCCTCACCCTCGGGGCTATGCCGCAGTACGAGGCCAGGTGGTCGTGGTCCGGGAACCTCCCGATGTCGACCGACACCGCGAGCTGCGCCGCGGTCCTCGGGCCGATGCCGGGCACGGTGAGCAGGCACGCGTAGGTCTCGTCGCCCTCGAGCAGCGCCGCCGTCTCGGCCTCGAGGGCCCC
>CABUAL010000198.1 GCA_902489515.1 uncultured Collinsella sp.
CGGCGGGTTTTTCTCGCTCTTCCTCGAGCAGAGCCTCGAGAGCCTCATCGGGAACGTTGGAGAGCCTATCAGGTCGGTCGTCGACCCCAAAGGAGTCATAGTCTACAGCTTTTCCCATTTGATGCCGCGGCTCCTTTATAAGACCTCATCGTTTCGATTATCGCGTCGTAATCGCTCGGTCCCATTTTACGCGTCTGATTTATTGATTTGTGTTTGGGGCAGTGTCGGTCTAGTTGGTAATCAGGGGCTCGGTATTATTCGGCCGCCGTCTCCCTCACCCTTTCGATGCGTTAGTAGCGTTCTGTATAATGACATTTATTGTCGAAACGGGTGCTAGGAGCGCTTGAATGAGAATAAAACGTGCGTTGCTTGCTGTGCTGTGCGCCGTCGCTGCTCTATCGGTTGCATTGCCCACAATCACACTGGCGGATGATTCAAGCAGCAACGGTTCCAAGGACAACAAGTACTACTATGACAAGGTTGTTAACACGGGCCTGGACAATGGCTATTCGGAATCCAATAGCATCAAAGAGGGCGACCCCCACTTCGGATGGAAGCTCGGCAGGTTCGTCGTCAGCGGCTTCACGAGCAGAGCGGGTGACGATGTTCCTGTGTTTCTTAAAAACAGTGGCGATCAGGTTGAGCTCAGCTTTCAGCTCAATCAGAATATCGATTCCCTGAACGGGGACAATAAAAGAAAAATCTCCGGCGACGAAAACGGGTACGACGAGTATTTCGGCATTCCCAAGACTGATTTCGGTCACGGTACCCTCATAACCAAGCATACCGATTACCAGAACGCCTCAACCGAGCCCACCGTCAGCACTGAATACCTTTCGAGCATAGAAGTCGGCGCCAACACCCATATCGACATGTATGAGGAGGGCGATTACGAGGTGGCTCTCGACTACGAGATCGAGTCGCCAGGCCTCCTGCCGTTCAGGCCGGCTTACAACAACTATCGCATCTTCTTCAAGTTCAAGGTGCGCAACAGCAACACCATGATGTTCCTCTTCGACACTGCGACGAATGACGAGTTGTTCAACGGCTCAGTCACCTCGAGTGGCTTCCGGATTGACATGGCTGGGTCACACTGTCTTGACGTGAGTGTGAAGAGGGAGGTTCTCGACAGCACCGGCGATGGCCTTACCGAGGACGTGCGCTTCAACAAGACGGCGACCGACGGTGCGGTGTTCGAAGACGAGGGCATTTACACGGTGACCGTGAAGAACCCCAATACGGGTGAGGAGGCCACGACCAAGAGAATCTATGTGGGTACCAACGATGCCATGAAGGCTTCGGTCGCCAACAACATGACACTTGCCGAGGCTCAACGACAGATTGCGGAGGGAACGACCGTCGCGGACGATGGAACGCTCAAGCGCGCCTCGAAAAAGACCGATACCGCGGCCAATGAGAGTTCTGGCAAGAACGGGGGCATCGCCGGCATGGGCGGCCCCGTTCTTGCTCTGTTTGCCGTGGCCGCCGTCCTTATCTTCGCGTCCATCTTGATAGCCCGGCGTAAGAAGATGGCTGCTGCCGGTGCTTCCAGCGAATCTGGGCTCGCTGTGCCCGATACAGATCTCGATGGCGAGGAAGGCAGTGGTGGGCGATGAGGCGAGCCATTACCCTGATGCTCGTCATCGTGATGGTGGTGTCCGGGCTTCCGGGATGCGCGTCCTCTACTGAGCAGTCCAGAGGGTCGTCTGGCGTGGGAGCATCCGGATCGGTGAATAAGGTCGCCGCCATTCAGACGGCAGGCCTCGAGTTCGAGGCCCTTTCCGACCCTGATCTTCAGCGCTACGTGGCGGACGCCGTATATTCTGGCCTTGTCCAGAAGATTGATTCCGACGAGTACTACGTCGAGAACGTTCAGACAACCTATGTCTCGAAAGAATATCTTGAGGAGCTCTCCTACAACACTCAGTCGAACATCTACTTTGGTTATACGCTTGCGGATCTTGAAGAAGCCTTCGGCGGTGAGCGCTACGTCTTCACGCTCGGTGAAGACGGCCAGACCGCTGTCAAGGCATTCGAGGACTACGATGACACCTACGACCAGGTGGTGAGGAACATCGCTGTCGGCACGGGGGTCATCCTTGTGTGCGTCACGGTATCCGCTGTTACCGGCGCCGCCGGGGCGCCTGCTGCAAGCGTGATATTTGCTGTCTCGGCCAAGTCCGGAGCCGTGGTCGCGCTGTCCTCCGGCGCCATCAGCGGCGCTTCTGCTGCCATCTTCAAGGGCATCGAGACGGGTGACATGGATGAGGCTCTGAAGGCCGGGGCCTTTAGCGGCAGCGAAGGCTTCATGTGGGGTGCGATTGGTGGTGCGCTGTGCGGAGGCGCCGGGAAGACCCAAGCTTTAAGGGGCGCCACCACCGGTGGTTTGACGATGAACCAGGTTGCGACAATTCAGAAGGAGTCTGGGCTCCCGCTCGATGTCCTCAAGCAATTTAACGACATGGATCAGTACGAGATTATCAAAATCGCAGGGCTTACCCCCAAGATGGTCAACGGCAAGACAGCTCTTATTCGCGATATCGATCTCACCTTTACTGATGAGATGGGGCACACGAACCTTGAGAGGATGAAGGAGGGCCTGGCGGCACTCGATCCCGCCACTGGTGAGGCTTATGAACTCCACCATATCGGGCAGCAGGTCGAATCGACGCTGGCGATCCTTACGCAGGAGGAGCATAGGCTTGGAGGGAACTCGAAGATTTGGCATAAGTTGACGAAGTCCGATGTGCACGCCGATGGGAACAACTGGGACGCCCAGAGGAAAGCCTTCTGGGAGTACATGGCGCAGGTGCTGGAATAGCGAGGTGTTGGGATGAGCAGCGTATGTCAGAGCCTTTCCGAGCTTCCGAACTTCAGATGCTTGGGCGCGGCTGACTCCGGCGCGATTGACGAGGCGGAGGCTAAGCTGGGCCTGAGCTTTGCAAAGGAGTATAGAAGCTACCTCGAGGGCTGCTCCTTCGCCAGCGTCAACGGACATGAGCTCACGGGTATCTGCAAATCGCCGAGGCTTGATGTTGTAGGCGCAACGCGGAGGGAACGTGAAAACCGCCCCGGCATTGATCCTGCTTGGTATGTCTTGGAGCGAACGGGCGTTGATGGCGTCGTCGCATGGCAGGACGCGGATGGCGTTGTCTATTATTCCGTTCCCGGGTCCGGATACATGGTGGTTTGCGATTCACTTCTTGAATACGTTAAGCGCTAAAGGCTGAACGCGGGTTCAATCGGTGGGTAACCCTAGCCCGAGGCGTCAGCCGCCGGGCTCTGCTCTTTCGATTAGGCGGGCCGTGCAGGAGTTTTCAATGTCGCGGCAGAATATTGTTGCGAATGAGGGATTGTTGGGTGCAGCGGTATGAGAAACACGTCGGTGCCGTACCTGTGAGATGGTCCGTATCTTTAAGCCGCTTATTACTCTTGTTAGCGTCTACTTACGTATCCCCGAGATGCGCGTCTGCCGCTTAGTTCACCTCAATGTGCTAAGCTGAAACTGAGCCGGAGGAGCTAAGGTTTTCTTGCCTATATGTAACCCTCCGGCTCTTTAATATGAGAAAGCCATTGTCAATAGGCGTGTTTGTTCGAGCCCGGTTTTAAACCGGGCTTTTTCGTTTCCCGTCGGGAGGGCCCGCGCACGCTGCACGTTTAGTCGACGCTTGCCTGGCAAGCTAATATCCGCGGGCTCTTGCGGGCGCGCTGCCGGCGGTCAGCCCGGTATGTCCGCGCACCCCACCGCATTTCGATTCTCCGTCCG
>CABUAL010000199.1 GCA_902489515.1 uncultured Collinsella sp.
CGGCCCCTATGTCCCGGGTATCACCACCGTGGTGCACGATGCCCTTGTGGCGGGCGGCACCGAGGACGGTGGCCTGGTCGATTCGCTCGTCTGTGACGGTATCGTCGGCGGCCTGGGCGCCATCTTCGGCTTCGTCCCGCAGATGTTCCTGCTGTTCGTCATGCTGTCCTTCTTGGAGGACTGCGGCTACATGGCCCGCGTCGCCTTCATCATGGACCGCGTGTTCCGCCGCTTTGGCCTGTCCGGTAAGTCCTTTATCCCCATGCTCGTGTCCTCGGGCTGCGGCGTCCCCGGCGTCATGGCCACCAAGACCATCGAGAACGAGAAGGACCGCCGCATGACGGTCATGACCACCACGTTTATTCCCTGTGGCGCCAAGCTGCCGATCATCGCCCTGCTCATGGGTTCCATCATCGGCGATTCTTCCACCACCGCCGCGTGGATTAGCCCGCTCTTCTACTTCCTGGGCGTCTTTGCCGTCATCGCCTCGGGCCTCATGCTCAAGAAGACCAAGCTCTTCGCCGGTCGCCCGACGCCGTTCGTTATGGAGCTTCCCGCCTACCACTTCCCGGCGATCCGCTCTTGGGCGCTGCACGTGTGGGAGCGCTGCTGGGCCTTTATCAAGAAAGCCGGCACGGTCATCTTCGCGTCCACCGTCGTGGTTTGGTTCCTCTCCAACTTTGGTAGCTACAACGGCTCCTTTGGCTTCCTGCCTGCGATGGACGGCATTCCCGAGGAGTTCGTGGATTACTCCGTGCTTGCCATGCTCGGCAACCTGGTCGCCTGGATCTTCGCCCCGCTTGGCTTTAGCACCTGGCAGGCAACAGCGCTGTCCGTCTCGGGTCTTGTCGCCAAGGAGAACGTTGTCGCCACCGCTGGCTCGCTGCTGTCCGTTGCCGATGCCGGCGAGACCGACCCGAGCCTGTGGACCGCGTTTGCCGGCATGTTCCCGACTATGGGCGCTTGCGTCGCCTTTGGCGCGTTCAACCTGCTGTGCGCTCCGTGCTTTGCCGCTATGGGTACCATCCGCAACCAGATGGACTCCGGCAAGTGGACCGCGATTGCCCTCGCCTACGAGTGCGCCTTTGCTTGGGTGATCGGCTTGTTCATCAACCAGTTCTACAACCTGCTTGTTCTTGGGCAGTTTGGTATCTGGACGATTGTGGCCATCGTGTTGCTGGTTGCGATGCTCTTCCAGATTTTCCGTCCCATGCCCAAGCATGCATGGACCGACGAGGACGAGACCAACACTGCTTCCGCCGCAGTTTCCGCTTAAGTCCGAATAAGGATTAGCCCCTTTTCACGAGCCCGGGTGTCCCAGCGACACTCGGGCTTTTTGGTGGGGGAGATGTGACGTTTCCGCAGATAAAACCGACCAAAATAAACCTGTCCCCTTTTGGTAGGTGGAGAATGGGGTAAAGTAAGTGATGGTTAACTAGAGGAGGCTTGCTATGGCACCTATCGATATTGTTGTACTGGCTGTTATCGGTATTGCGTTTGTCGCGGTATGCGTGCGCATCTACCGCAAGGGCACCTGCGCCGACTGCGCTCAGGGTGGCGTTTGCACGGGGCATTGCTCCAACAAAAAGACGTGCGCCGCGCTTAAGGGCGTAGACAAAATCGCCGAAGACTTGGGCCGCGGTATTCATTAGTCGACCGGCGTTTGGGCATGTTTGACTACGGATACGGCAGTTGCTGATACGATAGGTACGTTAGCAACTGCCGCCGAGCGGCTCAAACGAAAGGAAGCCTGTATGGAGTCCTCTGCCTACCCGATGCTCTTTAGCCCGATCAAGGTCGGTACAACCGAGGTCAAGAACCGCGTCTTTATGCCGCCGGTGTCCACCAACCTGGCCGATCATGGCTATGTGACCGACGACTTGGTCGATCATTACCGTGCCCGCGCCAAGGGCGGCGTGGGCCTCATCATTACCGAGGTCGTGACGGTCGAGCCTACCTATACCTATCTGCCGGGTGACATGTGCTGCTACGACGACACGTTTATCCCCGGCTGGGAAAAGCTCGCCGCGGCCGTCCACGAGTATGGCTGCAAGATCATGCCGCAGCTCTTCCATCCCGCCTACATGGCCTTTAACATTCCGGGCACGCCGCGCCTGATCGCTCCGTCCTTTGTGGGCCCGTCTTACGCTCGCGAGGCACCGCGCCCCATCACGGTCGATGAGATCCACGAGCTCACGCACCAGTTTGGCGACGCTGCCGTGCGTATGCAGAAGGCCGGCGTCGATGGCGTCGAGGTCCATGCGGCGCACGCCCACGGTATGCTCGGCGGCTTTTTGACTCCGCTCTACAACAAGCGCACCGACGAGTACGGCGGCTCGCTCGACGCCCGCATGCGCTTCCTGCTCGAGGTCATCGCCGAGATTCGCGAGCGCTGCGGCAAGGACTTTATCATCGACGTCCGCATCTCGGGCGATGAGTACACCGATGGCGGCCTGACCCTCAACGACATGATTTACGTCTCGCGTCGCCTGGAGAAGGCCGGCGTCGACATGATTCACGTGTCGGGCGGTACCACCATCAAGCGCGGCTCCGCGATTCCCGCCGCCGGTACCCAGCAGGCCTCGCACGCCGCCTGCTCGCGCGAGATCAAAAAGCACGTCAACATTCCCGTCGCCACGGTCGGCCGCATCAACGAGGCCTGGATTGCCGAGGAGCTGATCGAGGACGGTGCCGCCGACATCTGCATGATGGGCCGCGCCAATCTGTGCGATGCCGAGTTCTGCAACAAGGCCGCTGCCGGCAACGCCGACGACATCCGCCCCTGCATTGGCTGCCTGCGCTGCCTGAACGGCATTATGTTTGGCAAGCGTATCTCCTGCACCGTCAACCCCGATGTTGAGCGCGACGAGGCCGGTTACGAGCCTGCCGCCGAGGCCAAGAACGTACTGGTTGTGGGCGCTGGTCCTGCGGGCATGGAGGCAGCCTACATTGCCGCCAAGCGCGGCCATAACGTGGTGCTCGTGGACAAGCAGGATGAGCCGGGCGGCGAGATGCGCATCGCAGCCGTTCCGCCGGCAAAGCAGGAACTCACCCGCGTGATCAAGTATCAGTACCGTCGCCTAGCCGAGGCCGGCGTGAAGTGCGTCTTTGGCACCGAGCTTACTGCCGAGGACATTCAGCGCGACTACGCAGGCTACGAGGTTGTCCTAGCTTATGGCGCCGAGCCCATCGCTCCGGCCTTCATGCAGGGCTTTAAGCAGGTTATGACGGCTGACGACCTGCTGGGTGGCAAGGCTTTCCCGGGCAAGAAGATCGTCATCGTGGGCGGCGGCACCGTTGGCTGCGAGACGGCAGATTACCTGGCCCCGCTGGTCAACGACCTGTCGCCGGCCAATCGCGATGTCACCGTCATCGAGATGACCAAGACGCTCGCCGTCAACGAGGGCGGTGCCGGCCGCGCGGTGCTCATCACGCGCATGCTCTCCAAGGGCGTTCACGTGCTGACCGAGGCCAAGGTGACCGAGATTACCGAGGACACCATCAGCTACGAAAAGGACGGCGAGATCCACACCATCGCCGATGCCGATACGCTGGTGCTTGCCATGGGCTATCGTCCCAATACCAAGCTGGCCGACGACCTGGCTGCAGCCGGCGTTACCACCCACGTGCTGGGCGATGCCAACAAGTGCGGCAACATTCGCGACGCCATCGGCGATGGCTACAAGGTTGCCTGCGAGCTCTAGTTAACCCTTTGCACCAATCGATTGCAAAAAGCGGCGGCTGCCCTGTGTGTTGGG
>CABUAL010000200.1 GCA_902489515.1 uncultured Collinsella sp.
GGGCGTCGCCCACGCCGGCCCAGAAGTACTCCGCCGGAGCCTCGGCGATGATCTTGGGATTGATGAAGATGTGCGCCGGTCGGTTGGGGTACGAATAGCCCTCGAGCGATCCATCGTCGTTGTAGACGACGGCAATGGCGGTCGCGGCGGAACAGTTAGAGCAAATCGTCGGCACCGTAAAGACAATCTTCTTGAGCTCGATTGCCGCTGTCTTGACGGTGTCGAGTGCCTTGCCGCCGCCACAGGCGATAAGCACGTCTGCCTGCTGGCAAGCGGGGGAGTTCACGACCTTGGCGATATTGGCGCGCGTACTGTTGGTGCCGTAGACGCGCGTCTCCAGAATCTCGACGTCGGTACCTTCAAGTGCCGCCTCGAGCCCTGGTAGCGCTGCAGCCAGGGCTCGCTTGCCGCCAATGATGGCGACCTTGGTCGCTCCGTACTCGGCCAGTGCGGCGGGCAGCTCGGTAAAGCAATCCTCGCCAACGGTATAATCACTCATTCCAATCGTGCGCATGGCAACCTTCTTTCTTTCGATAAAGTGCTTTCAGGTATTTTGCTCCTAGAGAAGGTCCACAGCCGCGAGAAATTTCGAACGTATAAAACCAGTGTTGAGGGTTTTTCGCCGGCGCGGAACGTGCTAGCATACTCCGCATAAGCGTTGATGGGGACGAGTAGTCGGCCGTCCGCATGTTACAGAGAGCGGGGAGCGCTGAGAACCCGTGCATGCGACCGATGAAAATCACCCCGGAGCTGCGGTCCCAACGGACGCGTCGCACAGGCTCGTCTTAGTAGATATCGCCGAGATGGTCGTCGATACAGGCCAGCCGAGTAACGGATGCGAGTGCGCGAATACGCGGGCGAGGGCATCTAAGCTGGGTGGTTAAACGAAGAGCTTTTGCGGGCGTACAGTCCGTTTTGTGGCGCTTCGTCCCAGCTTGTAGGGACGGGCGCTTTTTTGGTGCCCAACGGGCGTGCGCGCCCACGACATGAAAGGGGTACCGTGGCAAACGAGTACAAGCAGACGATGAATCTGCCCAAGACCGGTTTTCCCATGCGTGCCGGTCTTTCCAAGTCCGAGCCCAAGCGACTCAAGGACTGGCAGGACAACAAGGTCTACGAGCAGGTTCTGAAGAAGAACGAGGGTCACAAGAAGTTCGTGCTGCACGACGGCCCTCCGTACGCCAACGGCCCGATCCACATCGGCCACGCCATGAACAAGATCTCCAAGGACATAATCAACCGTTACTGGATGATGCAGGGCTATGAGGTTCCCTATGTCCCCGGTTGGGACTGCCATGGCCAGCCGATCGAGCATAAGGTCGAGGAGAAGCTCGGCACCGAGAAGTTCAACCAGACCTCCACGGCTAAGATCCGCGAGCTTTGCAACAAGTTCGCTGTCGAGAACATCGAGCTGCAGAAGGCCGGCTTCCGTCGCCTGGGCGTGCTCGGCGATTGGGACAACCCCTATCTGACGCTCTATCACCAGCATGACGCCGCCGACATCGAGGTTTTCAAGGCCATGTTCGACAAGGGCATGATCTATCGCGGCCACAAGCCCGTCCACTGGTGCAAGCACTGCCATACCGCACTTGCTGAGGCCGAGATTGAGTACTCCGACGAGACGAGCCCGTCCATCTTCGTGCGCTTTGAGATGACCTCCAAGCCCGCCGGCCTCGAGAACTTCGACGGCCCGGTTGACTTTATCATCTGGACGACCACGCCGTGGACCATCCCCTCCGACCAGGCCGTTTCTCTCAAGCCCGGCGCCGCCTACGTCGCCGTTGAGCACGACGGCCGCGCCGAGGTCATGCTCGAGGACCTGGCTCCCAAGTGCTGCGAGGAGTTTGGCTGGGAGTACACCCCGGTTGTGGTCGACGGCAAGCCCTATGTGGTTCCCGCCGAGACCTTCCACCACATCCACTACAAGCAGCCGATCTTTGACGGTGTTGAGGGCGTGGCGCTGCTGGCCGATTACGTCGGTGTCGATGACGGTACCGGTATCGTCCACAACTCGCCCGGCCACGGCGTCGACGACTACTTTGCCTGTCTCAAGGAGGGCATCACCGACATCTGTATGCCGGTCGATGACGACGGCAAGTTCTACACCGGCGAGGAGTTTGGTACCGGCGGCCCCTTCAGCGGCATGGATACCGACGAGGCCAACCCGCACATCATCGAGTTCCTGCGCGAGCGCGGCACCCTGGTCCTCGAGAAGAAGATCACGCACAGCTATCCGCACTGCTGGCGCTGCAAACACCCGGTGCTCTTCCGCGCTACCGACCAGTGGTTTGTCTCGATGGACAAGACCGGCTTGCGTGAGCAGGCTGGCAAGGAGGTCCGTGAGAACGTCAAGTGGTATCCGGCCCACGCGGCCAACCGCATTGGCGCCATGGTCGAGCAGCGCCCTGACTGGTGCATCAGCCGTCAGCGCAATTGGGGCGTGCCGATCCCCAGCTACACCTGCGCCGACTGCGGCGAGAAGGTCATGAACGACGCCACGCTCGACGCCGTCATCAAGCTCTTCCACGAGAAGGGCTCCGACGCCTGGTTCACCGACGCTCCCGAGAGCTACCTGGGCGAGGCTTGCGTTTGCCCCAAGTGCGGCGGCCATCACCTCAAGGCCGATAAGGACATCCTCGACGTGTGGTGGGACTCCGGCGTGTCCTGGAAGGCCGTCTGCGAGTATCGCCCCGAGCTTGAGTACCCGGCGGACGTGTACCTCGAGGGCTCCGACCAGCATCGCGGTTGGTTCCAGAGCTCGCTGCTCACCTCGGTTGGCGCCAACGGCCATGCTCCCTACAAGGCGGTCGTCTCGCAGGGCTTCACGCTCGACGGCCAGGGCCGCAAGATGTCCAAGTCGCTCGGCAACGTCATCGACCCCAATAAGGTCTGTGACGAGATGGGTGCCGACATCATCCGCCTGTGGGTTGCCTCCGTCGACACCAGCTCCGACGTTTCCATCGACCACGAGATTCTCGCTCGTACGTCCGATGCCTACCGTCGTTTCCGCAACACGCTGCGCTTCCTGCTCTCCGAGCTCGAGGGCCAGTTTGAGCCCGAGACCGACGGCGTCGCTTTTGCCGATCTGCTGCCGCTCGACAAGCTCATGGTTGCCCGTCTGACCCAGGTCCAGGCCGAGGTCGACGACGCTTATTCTTGCTACGAGTTCCCGCGCGCTTACCGTGCGCTTTACGACTTCGTGGTTACCGAGCTTTCCAACGTGTACCTCGACGCCCTGAAGGATCGCCTGTACTGCGACAAGCCCGGCTCGCTCGAGCGCCGCAGCGCCCAGACCGTGCTGGCCGAGCTCTTCTCGATGCTCATGCGCGATCTGCAGCCGATTCTGTCCTACACCGTCGACGAGGCCATGGCCTATGCGCCTGCCGGCTGCGTCGATCACCAGAAGTACGCCGCGCTGCTCGATTGGTACAAGTCGCCCATCACGGTCGATGAGGCCAATGAGTTCGAGGGCGTGCTCGAGGCTTCGCTCGAGCTCCGTAGCGCCGTAACCAAGGCCCTTGAGGATGCCCGTTCTACCGGCACCTTCACCAAGAGCCAGCAAGTTCGCGTCAAGGCGGTCGTTCCCGCCGAGATGTACGCGCTGTTGACCGGTGACAAGGCCGTCGACCTGGCCGAGTTCTATATCGTCTCCGCTGTTGAGCTGACCCAGGGCGAGGAGCTTTCCGTTGCCATCGAGGCTGCCGAGGGCGAGTGCT
>CABUAL010000201.1 GCA_902489515.1 uncultured Collinsella sp.
AGGGCATGTGGCAGGACCGCAACGGCCCGAGCTTCAGGCCCTTCTTAACGTTATGACGCATGGTCTAGTTTCTCCTCAAATATGCGAAGCATTAAGCCTTCAGGCTCAGGCCCATGGACTCAAGCTTGTCCTTCACTTCCTCGATCGACTTAACACCGAAGTTACGGATGTTGAGCAGATCGTTCTCCGAGAACTCAACGAGCTGACGGACCGAGTGAATGCTGGCGCGCTTAAGGCAGTTGTAAGAACGGACGGAAAGGTCCAGATCCTCGATCTGCTTGTCCAGCTCAGCGTTGTCGTTGGTGACCTCGGGAGCGAAGATCGAAGCCTCCTCCTCGACCTCGGGGGTCTCGGCAAGGTTCATAAAGGCAGCCATATGCTGGTTAATGATATTGGCAGCCTGGACCACGGCGTCGCGCGGGGCGATGGAGCCGTTGGTCTCGATCTCGAGGACAAGGCGGTCGTAGTCGGTGTGCTGACCGACACGGCAAGCCTCAACGAGCTTGGCGCAACGGGAAACCGGCGAGTACAGCGAGTCGACGTGGATCACACCGATGGGATCGTTGTCGCGTTTGTTGGCCTCGCCAGAAACATAGCCGCGGCCATAGCCGATGCGCATGCTCATGGTGAGATGGCCACCCTCGGTGAGCGTAGCGATGTGCTGCTCGGGGTTAACCAGCTCAAACTCGGACGGAATAAAGAAGTCCGCACCGGTGACCTCGCAGGGGCCGTCAACCGAAATGGTGGCGGTCGCCTCGTCGGTCGTGCCGAGAGCCCTGAAGACAAGACCCTTGACATTCAGGACGATGTCGGTGACATCCTCGACCATGTTAGGGATGGTCATGAACTCGTGCTGCGCGCCATCGATCTGAATAGCCTCGACGGCGGCGCCCTCGAGCGAGGACAGAAGAACGCGACGAAGGGAGTTACCCAGCGTATCGCCGTAACCACGCTCGAGCGGCTCGACGGAGACACGGGCAGACGTCTCGTTGATCTCTTCGACCTGAACCTGAGGCCTAATGAATTCTGACATGTATTACCTCCAGCCTCAGCAGCCCGGATGGACTACTTAGAGTAGAGCTCGACGATGAGCTGCTCGTTGATATCACCGCTGATCTGCTCACGCGTCGGCAGAGCGAGCACGTTACCAGACAGCTTCTCGATATCGACCTCGAGCCAGCCAGGGACCTCAAAGCGCTCGGAGGAAATCAGGGCCTCCTTGATGGGGAGGAGGTCACGGAACTTCTCGCCGACAGCGACGACGTCGCCGGCCTTGACGCGGTAGGACGGGATGTCCACGCGCTTGCCGTTCACGGTGAAGTGACCGTGACGGACGGACTGACGAGCCTCTTTGCGGGTGCGGGCGAAGCCAAGACGGAAGACGACGTTGTCGAGGCGAGACTCAAGGATGATCATGAGGTTCTCACCGGTGACGCCGTTCATCTTGCGGGCCTTGTTGAAGTAGCCGTGGAACTGCTTCTCCAGAACGCCATAGATGAACTTGACCTTCTGCTTCTCGCGCAGCTGCATGCCGTACTCAGATTCCTTGCGACGGCGCTTGGGCTGACGGATAGATTCCTTCTTGCTGCTGTAACCGAGCTCAGCGGGATCGATCCCGAGCTGACGGCAGCGCTTAAGAACAGGAGTCCTGTCGATTGCCATATTGATACGATCCTTTCAGTTACACGCGGCGACGCTTCTTGGGGCGGCAGCCGTTGTGCGGAATGGGGGTCTTGTCCTGGATGCTCGAGACCTCGAGGCCAGCAGCCTGGAGGGAGCGGATGGCGGTCTCACGACCGGAGCCGGGGCCCTTGACGAAGACGGAAACCTTCTTCATACCGTGCTCCATGGCCTGCTTGGCAGCAGCCTCGGCAGCCATCTGGGCAGCGAACGGCGTGGACTTACGGGAGCCCTTAAAGCCCACCTGGCCAGCCGACTTCCAGGAAATGACGTTGCCCTGGGGATCGGTGATCGAAACGATCGTGTTGTTGAACGTCTGAAGCGCGCGGACCGTAAGAACATTTCCGTTCTTACGGTCCGCGCGCTTCAGACGGGCAGCGCGAACGTTCTTCTTAGCAGTAGCCATCTATCTAGCGCTCCTTATTTCTTCTTCTTAGCACCGATCTGACGCTTCGGGCCCTTGCGGGTACGAGCGTTAGTGTGGGTGCGCTGGCCGCGGACCGGGAGGCCCTTGCGGTGACGAAGGCCGCGGTTGCAGCCGATGTCCATAAGGCGCTTGACGTTCTGGTTGCGCTCACGGCGGAGGTCGCCCTCAACCATGATCTGGTTCTTATCGATATAATCGCGGATGGCGTTAACCTCATCCTCGGTGAGGTCCTTAACGCGCGTATCCACGTTAACATTGCACTCGACGCAAATCTTCGTCGCAGTGGTGCGGCCGATGCCGTAAATGTAGGTCAGACCGATCTCAACGCGCTTCTCACGCGGGAGGTCGACACCATTAATACGGGCCAACGTAGTCTCCTCTCTTAACCCTGACGCTGCTTATGACGGGGGTTCTCGCAAATGACGAGGACCTTGCCATGGCGCCTAATGATTTTGCACTTATCGCACATCTTCTTGACCGAAGGACGTACCTTCATCGTTCTTCCTTTCGGTAGCGCTCAAACTACTTCCCTACTATCTACTCGCCCAGCCGCAGGCGTTTAAAACTATGGCTGGTCTTCACACACAATCCGACCGTAGGTTGAGCTAAGCCTGCAGCCGGAAATGGAGTGCGTGTATGCGTGCCGCTATTTGTAGCGATAGGTGATGCGGCCGCGGGTCAGGTCGTACGGGGAAAGCTCCACGACAACCCTGTCACCGGGGAGAATACGGATGTAATTCATTCGGATCTTGCCAGAAATGTTGCACAGAACCGAATGACCGTTCTCGAGCTCAACCTTAAACATGGCATTGGGCAACGGTTCCTTTACCGTACCCTCGAGCTCAATTGCGTCTTCCTTCTTCACAAGCAATCATCTTTCTCTAGAAAACGACAGCGATTGAGTATTCTACAATACGCATGCACGTATCGTAATATCTTCGTAATGGCTCCACAACTAAGCGAAACTTGTTACATTTGAAATGTTAAGGCGTGCATTTGACGCAAGCCCTACATTTCACCGCCCTGCAAGGAACACCAGGCACCTTGCGCATCCGTGGTGAGAATCACCGGACCGTCATTGGTAATGGCGACGGTGTTCTCGTAGTGCGCGGCGGGCAGGTGGTCGTTGGTCGTGACGATCCAACCGTCGGAGCCCGTGCTCACATGGTTGGAACCCATCGTAACCATCGGCTCGATGGCAATGACCATGCCGGCCTGGAGGCGAACGCCCCTCCCCTTCTTTCCATAGTTAGGAACGTTGGGGTCCTCGTGCATCACGCGGCCAATGCCATGGCCAACATAATCACGAAGCACGCCGTAACCGTGAGACTCGGCGAGGGACTGAACGGCATAACCAATGTCCCCGATATGGTTACCGGGAACAGCCTGCTCGATGGCAGCCTTAAGGCAATCGCGCGTGACCTCACACAAAACCTTGGCTTCGGGCGTGGGGGTGCCGACGAAAAACGTCCATGCGTTATCGCCGACCCAACCGTCGACAACGGCTCCCGTATCGATGGAGATGATATCGCCATCGCGCAGGATCATGTCAGGGTTGGGAATACCGTGGACCACGGCAACGCAAATCGA
>CABUAL010000202.1 GCA_902489515.1 uncultured Collinsella sp.
GACGCCGCCCTCTCAAGGCGGAGATCACCAGTTCGAATCTGGTACGGGCTACCACTTCTTTTCTGCTGAGGCTTATGGCCCGTTCGTCTAGCGGTTTAGGACGCCGCCCTCTCAAGGCGGAGATCACCAGTTCGAATCTGGTACGGGCTACCACGCATCTGATACCCGGACTTCCTATGGAAGGTCGGGTTTTTTTATTTTCAAACAACCGTCTGCAATTCCCGTTTGAACCAGAGCTTTGCGTTCTGCCTATGGCCCTTACGGGTACAATATCCAAGATATTTTGACTGTTAGAAGGAGTCTCATGACGGAGTCCTCTCAGCATACGTCTAAGCCCCAGGTCGAGGTTGAGGCCTCGGGCGGAGATGACAATAAGAGCGCACGCCGCGGCGCCATCTTTATCGGCGTCGTGCTGGTGGGTTATATCGTCTATCTGGTGGTAACCGGGCAGATGGGGCAGTTCTGGGCCGCTATGTCGAGCGTCCAGGCGTCATGGCTCGTTGTCGCGTGTCTTTGCATGTTCATGTACCTGTTCTTTGGCATTGTGGCCTATGCGATCGCCGTCTGGCTCGATCCCAATTCGCCCGTCGGCATCCGCGACCTGATCTCGGTCGAGGCGAGTGGCATCTTCTTTGGTAACCTGACGCCCATGATGATGGGCTCCACCCCGGCTCAAATCTATCGCCTGACCAAGGCCGGCCAAAACGTGGGCGAGGCCGGCGCCACGCAATTCACGCGTTTTATCGTGTACCAGTTTGGCCTCGTTGCCTGGGGCGCTATCCTACTGCTTGCTCGCATGCCGTTTTTTGCCGAGCGCTATGGCGACATGACGTTGCTGTGCGTCTTTAGCTTTGGTGGGCACTGCTGCATCTTGCTGGGCATCTTCGCCGTCGCGCTCATGCCTAAGACCGTCACGCGCGTCGCCCATTGCATCATCAATTGGCTTGAGCGCATTGGTGTCTCGGCCACTAAGATCGAGGGATGGCGCACGTTTGTCGATGGCGAGATCTACTCCTTCTCCGAGAAGTTCAAGCTTTCAGCCGGACATTTTTCTTCCATGCTGCTCACGGTGGTCATCACCATGCTGCAGCTCGCGTTTTTTTATCTGGTGCCGTATTTCCTGATGCTTGCCTTTGGCCACCACGAGGTCGACTTTTTCTCGGTCATGGCCGCGAGCGCCTTTGTCCAGCTGCTGAGCTCTGCGGTCCCCCTGCCCGGTGGAACTGGTGGCGCTGAGGGCGGCTTTGCATTGTTCTTGGGTCATTTCTTTGGGTCGGCTTCGACCGCCGGCTATCTGCTGTGGCGCCTCATTACGTTTATTGCGCCGACCATTTTGGCTGCGCCCCTGCTGGGACTTAAGAGCGCCCACAACGAGAGCATCCATGCGCGCTGGGATCGTGTGATGCGCAAGCTCGGACGCACGCCTCAGACGCCTTCTGCGCCCACTATGCCGCACCCCACGAATGCTGTTACCGTTGATCCCAAGAAGCGCGCTCAGAAGGCTTCTGGGACCGCTAAGCCGGCTCATAAAGCCTATGTGCGCCAGACAGGCGATGGTATTCGCGTATCTCCGTCGGCACTCAATAAGAAGAAGCATCCCAAGTCGCAGTAGGGCAGTCGTGCGTTCTTCATGATGCGGGGCATATTTGTGCTGTATGGGGGATAATCCTCTTACGTAGATTATCTCTCATCTGTTGATGAATGCTTGCATATCGAAGGGACACGCCCATGGCAACCAGCAAACCGCGTCTTGATCGTCGCATCATTCGCAGCCGTAATGCCATCCTTTCGGCTTTCGAGCGCCTGCTCATGGAAAAGCCGCTGGCAGACATTACGGTGAGTGCCATCGCGCGCGAGGCCAATGTCGACCGCAAGACCTTTTACGTTCACTTTGGTACGGTTGACGGCCTGCTCGATGCCATTGCCGTCGATGTGGTGGAGATGATTGTCGACTCGGTCGAGAAAACGCTTGCTTCTATGGACGGTGACACCAGCGAGCGCGCTCTTGGCGCGGCGGCGACCTTCTTTAAAACCGTTAATGAGGCACTGTGCAACAACTTAGTGCTCAATCGTCAGCTGATCGAGAATATTCCGCTCGATGATTTCATGGCTCGTCTTCGTGCGCCGCTCGAACATGAGATTGCCGAGCGCGATCTGCTGCCCCAAGGTCTCAAGGACGAGATGTTCGACTACTATCTGGCGTTTTTGCTGTCGGGTATTATCGGTATCTATCGCACGTGGGCGCTGTCTGACGGCTCGGTTCCTATCGAGCGCGTCTCTGAGGTCGCCAACGATCTGACTCTCAATGGTCTGTCGAGTCTGGAATCTCGCTTGGATTAGGCCTAGTTGGGCTCGTCGGCGTGGAAATTCCTGTTCCTGAGGTTCTCCGGCGCCTTGGAGACCTCGCCGGCGTAGGAGCTGTAGCCTGAGGATCCTTAAAAGAAAGTCCAGTTTATCCTTCCCACTCCAATTTTGGAATCCTCCGATGCGCCTTCGCACGCTCGCATGACCTCGATACCATGCGAGCGTGCGAAGGCGACGAGCTCTGCGTTGCGGGCGTTTATGGTGCCGAAGGCGGCGGGGCACACGATAAGGCGAGCGCAGTGGACGAGGAGCTCTTTGGCGCGGGCTATGGTTTTATCCCCGATCGGCTCGAAGGCGCGCTCGGCCACGCATTCCGTCGCCAGGTCGCGCGCGAGCTCGCAGTCGATGTCCCCTTCGTGCAGAATGCCCGCGTAGAACGCCTTGCCCTGCCGGATGAGCTGGCGAAACACAGCCGACCCCGTACCCGCGCCGGCGATGACGAACGTGTGCGCATCGCCGTGCGGGCGCCCAATTTCCACGCTGCCGAAGCGCTCGTTGAAGGTGCCATGTTGAAGGCCGTAGAGCTCGCCAATCGTCTCGCGCGTGAATATGTCCTCGGGTGCGCCGGCGCGGAAGACCCGGCCGTCCTTCACGCAGATCACCTTGTCGGCGCTTTTCTGCGCGAGCTCGAGTTCGTGGATGGACATGATGACAGCAACATTCCGCGATTTCGCAAGGTGGCGAAGTATTCGCAGCAGGTCGATCTGGTAGCGGATATCGAGATACGACGTGGGCTCGTCGAGCACGAGCACACGCGGATCCTGCGCGATGGCGCGTGCGAGCATGACGCGCTGGCGTTGCCCGTCGCTTATCTGCATGAAGTCGCGCTCGGCGAGCTCTTCCACATGTGCGGTTTTCATGGCCTCGTCGACTCGACTATGGTCGTCGGGCGAGAGTGTGCCCATTCGTCCGGTGTAGGGATGCCTTCCCGCCTCTACGATATCGCGGCAGGTGAGGAGCTCGGTCCGGGGTCGATCTGTCAGCATAACGGCAAGGTTCCTTGCGAACTCCGCCGTCTTCCATCGGGAAATCTCCCGCCCGTCGAGCTCGACCGCGCCGGCAAGCGGTGCCAGATGGCGTGTGATGGTTTTCAAGATGGTCGACTTGCCCGAGCCGTTCGGCCCGATGAGCGCCACGACGTCGCCCGCGCGAACCTCTAGCTCGACGCCTTCGACTACGACCTTCTTGTCGTAGCCCGCCGACAGGTCGCTTATGCGGAAAAGCGGCGCTCCGTCAGCCTTCGTTGCGACCGGGGCAGCGCC
>CABUAL010000203.1 GCA_902489515.1 uncultured Collinsella sp.
CCTCGGGCACGTGCTTTCCGCGCGACTCGAGTCCGCGAATGCAGCCGTAGGCCATGGCGTCGTTGGAAGCATAAATGGCCGTACAGGTCGGATCGTCCGCCAGAGCCTGACCGGCAGCATACCCGCTCTGTGCCGTCCAATCGCCACGAACGAGTCGCGGTGGCTCAATGCCATGCGCGCGCAATGTCTCGCGCCAGCCTTCCTCGCGCCGCATGCCCGAAAGCGAGCGCTCGGGACACGAGATAAAGTGCACGGTCTTGTGTCCCTGCCCCAGCAAGTACTCGACAACCTGGCGTGAGCAATCGAGCTGATCGTTATCGACCGTCGAGCACAGTGGGTGCTCCAGCATGGTAACGAGCACCGTCTGCATGCCAGGTAGCGTCTCGAAGGTGCCAAAGTCCGCCGGCATGCGATTCATGATCACGACCATGCCGTCTACCGGCAGCGCGCTCATACGCGACGATGCGCTCTCGAGGGTATAGGGATGTCCATCTACTTTAGTGAGGGTGATGGCATAGCCATGTTTGTCGGCCGCGGCGGCAAAGCCCTCCATACGGTCGAGGTTGCCGGTACCGGTAATGTTGAACATGGCGACGCCGACGGTCTTAAACTTGCCACGGCGCAGCGATCGACCGGCAAAATTGGGGCGATACCCCAGCTCGCGCATGGCGGCACGCACGCGTTCCTTGGTCTCGGGGCGCACACTGGGCGAATCGTGCACGGTGCGCGAGACCGTCTGCTCCGAGACGCCCGCGAGGCGCGCCACGTCTTTGACGGATACCGATTTTTTAACAGCGGCCATAGGTCGATCTTTCTATGTCAACGATGCCATTAGTGGCACCCTACGCAGTCAAATGAAACGTCTTCAAGTATATCTAACGCCTCCCCCACCATACGCTCACCACCCAAAACCTACCGTTCACCGACATTTTTGCTTCCCCGAACGGCTTTTGTCGCCCAAATGTTAACGTTGCCATTGTGCAAACACAGAGCCACCGGGCGGCTCAAACGTTTACGCGTAAGGAATCGACGGTTCGCAGGCACAGGAACCACCGGTTCGCGTCCTTTTTTGTGTCACAAAATGGCAACGTCAACATTTTAGCAACCGAACGTCAAAAGCTACCATCGTTGCTAACCCACCGACTCTTAGGAGCATTGCATGGAGCAACTCATCGCCATCATCGAAAAGGGCCAGCCCTTTTTCAACGCGATCGCCCGCAACAAGTACCTCAAGGCGATCCGCGACGGCTTTATCTCCGTCATCCCCATCATCATCTTCTCGTCCATCTTCTGCCTGGTAGCCTCGGTCCCCAACATCTGGGGTTTCTACTGGCCCGATGACATCAACAACGCCCTGTGGAAGTGCTACAACTACTCCATGGGCATCCTGGCCATCGCCTGCGCCGCCACCACGGCCAAGCACTTCGCCGACGCTCAGAACCGCGATCTGCCCAAGAATAACCAGATCAACTTTATCTCGTGCATGTGCGCGGCCATCATCGGCTTCTTGCTCCTTTCGAGCGACACCATCGCCACGGACGCTGCCAGCGGTTTCAACACCACCTACCTTGGTTCCAAGGGCCTGCTGACCGCTTTCATCGCTGCGTTTGCGACTGGCATCATCTACAAGTTCTTCATTAAGCGCAACATCACCGTCAAGATGCCCGAGCAGGTTCCGCCCAACATCTCGCAGACCTTCAAGGACATCATCCCCTTCTCCGTCTGCATCACCGTCTTTTGGGTTTTTGACATCGTATTCCGCGCTGCCTTTGGCTTCTGCTTTGCCCAGGGCGTCATCCAGGTGTTCCAGCCCCTGTTCACCGCTGCCGACGGCTATATCGGCCTCGCTGTGATTTACGGCGCCATGAGCCTCTTCTGGTTCGTCGGCGTCCACGGCCCCTCGATCGTCGAGCCCGCCATCGCCGCCGCCCTTGTTGCCAACATGACCGACAACCTGGCTGCGTTCCAGGCTGGCCAGCACGCTTCCGCTGTCCTGACCCAGGGTGCCCAGTACTTCGTCGTCTGCATGGGCGGCACCGGCGCCACGCTCGTCCTGGTCTTTATGTTCTGCTTCCTGGCCAAGTCTCAGGAGATGCGCGCCGTCGGTAAGGCCGCCATCGTCCCCGTGTGCTTTGCCGTCAACGAGCCGCTGCTGTTCGCCGCGCCCATCGTGCTCAACCCCGTCTTCTTTGTCCCGTTTGTCTTTGCCCCGATCGCCAACATCTGGATTCTCAAGGTCTTTATCGACTTCTTGGGCATGAACGGCTTTATGTACACCCTGCCTTGGACCGTCCCCGGCCCCATCGGCACCATCATGGGTCTGGGCTTCCAGCCGCTCGCCTTTGTGATGCTCGCCATCATCCTGGTCGTCGACTTTGCCCTGTACTACCCCTTCTTCCGTGCCTATGACGCCCAGAAGTGCGCAGAGGAGGCCGAGATTTCCGACGAGGAGCTCGCCGCCAAGAACGCCGAGAAGGCCGCTAAGCTCAACGACGCCTTCCAGGGCAAGGCCGACGCCAAGAGCGTTGCCGCCGGCGCCGCTGCCGAGGCTGTGAAGACCGACGCCGCTCCCGCTGCTGCCACCACCGAGGCTACGGCCACCAGCGACCTTAACGGCAAGCGCGTGCTCGTGCTCTGCCAGGGCGGTGGCACTTCGGGCCTGCTCGCCAACGCGCTGGCCAAGGCTGCCAAGGAGCGCGGCATCAATCTGGAGACCGCTGCCGAGGCCTATGGCAACCACGTGGACATGCTTCCCGACTTTGACCTGGTCGTTCTGGCCCCGCAGGCCGCAAGCTACCTGGCCGACCTGCAGAAGGACTGCGAGCGCGTGGGCAACAAGTGCGTCGCCTGCCGCGGTAAGCAGTACATCGAGCTCTCCCAGAACGGCGACAAGTCTCTCGCCTTCGTGAGCGAGCAACTCGCCCTTTAGTCCAACGAGCGGCAGCCAGTTCATTCCTCCTGGCTGTCGCTCTCCGACTTTGGCTGGCTCTGCACCATTTCCGTTCTTCAAAAGATTGGATATTTCATCATGTCCGTTAACCCTGCTAGCGTCACCAACCCGCCCGCGCAGTTTCCCGAGGACTTTGTCTTTGGCGGCGCCACTGCTGCCTACCAGGTAGAGGGCGAGACCCGCACTCACGGTAAGGGCAAGGTTGCCTGGGACGACTTCCTGGAGGCCCAGGGGCGCTTTTCCCCCGATCCCGCTTCGGACTTCTACAACCAGTACCCCGTCGACCTGGAACTGTGCGAGGAGTTTGGCATCAACGGCATCCGCCTCTCCATCGCCTGGAGCCGCATCTTCCCCAACGGCACCGGCGAGATCAACCCCGAGGGCGTCCAGTTCTACCACGACCTCTTCGCCGAATGCCATAAGCACCATGTTGAGCCGTTCGTCACGCTGCATCACTTTGACACGCCGCTGCCCCTCTTTGAGAAGGGCGACTTCCTCAACCGCGAGACCATCGACGCCTTTGTGGACTTTGCCACCTTCTGCTTTAAGGAGTACGCCGACCAGGTTACCTACTGGTTCACCTTTAACGAAATCTGGGCCGACGCCTCCAACACCTACATCGAGGGCACCTTCCCCGGCGGCGCGTCTAGGATCTCGATGGTACCGCCCGAG
>CABUAL010000204.1 GCA_902489515.1 uncultured Collinsella sp.
GGCCCGTGGGTTATACCCTAAGAGCAAACCACCCTTTTTAAGGGTGGTTCTGATTTATCTGACGGTTTAAAACGGTCTCACGTGTTACAGATTAAGACGTTATATCTGGACAGTCACGCCATCCCAATTACATCCCCGTTAGCAGCACGATGTCGAGAATCGTCACGATGACGCCGATCCCTACGAGCAGCGCGTTGAGCGGGCGCGAGTTGGCGTATTTGCCCATAACGCGGGCTGAGCTGGTGAGCCGTATGAGCACAAAGACCGTAATCGGCAACTGAAGCGACAGCAGTGCCTGACTCCAGATGAGACCTTCAAAAGGATTTGGGATGACCAGACACGCCGCCACTGCGCCGGCGAAACAGGCCGCTACCCCGATCGAGGAATGTCGGTCGTGGATGTCGTATTCCTCGTCGAACATGCCCGCGGTGATGGTTCCCGCCGCCATGCCCGCTGTCACGCTGCTCGATAGTCCCGCGAACAGCAGCGCTACCGCAAAGATGGTCGAGCTCGCCGGGCCCAAGATGGGGGAGAGCGTGGCCGCTGCGACGGCGAGGTCGTCTACGACAATGCTGTGCGCAAAGAAGGTCGTTGCGGCCAGGATGACCATGGCCGAGTTGATTGCCCAGCCCACGCCCATCGAAAAGAGCGTGTCGAAGAGCTCGTAGCGCAGACGTTCCTCGATAACTTGCTCGCCTTGGCCTTCGAAGTGCATGGATTGGATGACCTCGGAGTGCAGAAAAAGGTTGTGGGGCATAACGACCGCACCCAGGACACTCACGATAATCGCGGCAGAGCCAGTGGGCATACTGGGCGTGATCCAGCTTGCGGTGGCTTGCGGCCAGTCGACCTTGACTAGCGCAAGCTCGGCCAAAAACGAGAGTCCTACCACGCCGACGAAGGCGATGATCCAGCGCTCGGCACGCTTGTAGGAGTTCGTCATGAGCATTGCCATCGATGCCGCGGCCACGATGACGCAGCCGGCGCGTACGGGCAGTCCAAAGAGCATCTGGAGCGCGATCGCACCGCCCAGGACTTCGGCCATGGCGGTGGCGACCGTGGCTAGATACGCGCTGCCGAGTATCGCACGCCCGACGAGGCGGGGCAGGTGGCGCGTCGTGGCCTCGGCAAGACACATGCCCGTGGCGATGCCCAAGTGCGCCGCGTTGTGCTGCAGCACGATGAGCATGATCGTGGACAGCGTGACGATCCACAGCAGCGCGTAGCCAAACTGCGAGCCCGCGGCCATATTGGAGGCCCAGTTGCCCGGGTCGATAAAGCCGACGGTGACGAGCAACCCGGGGCCGATATGCCGCGCAATGTCTAGGCCTCCGTGACCACCGGTGCGCCGGGAACCAAAGTGTTGTTTGAGATGGTTGAGCATGGTGCACTCCTGCGTGCCGTTTGTTTGACGCCGTAAAGGGTACCCGTTTTAGGCTTAAAGGTTAACCGAGACTAACAAAATTGTTGTATTTGAATAGGATGGGGAAAGGAGTTGCCGAAATGTCTTGATCTGTAACAACTAGGGATGGAAATTGGACCTAGGTGTTACAGATCGAGACAGGAAGAAATGGTCCTATGGAAAATCTCGATCTGTAACAGTTAGCTGCAAAAACCGGCCCTTCGTGTTACAGATCGAGACAAACCAAAACTGTCCTGCAGAAAATCTCAATCTGTAACAGTTAGTCGTCGAAATTGGGTCTTACTGTTACAGATTGAGATGTTTGAAGAGGTGAGTTTGCAGGCCGAACCTGGGGCCCTTGTTGTCGCCCTTGAGGTCGGCGGTGTCCACTCGTAGGGCGTGCGTTACGCGATTGTTTCGAAACGGGCGGGAAACACAACGGGCCGGCGATGCTCCTAGTATGCCTATTCAACTGACTGTCTAACACCAAGGGGAGGATCGCGATGCAGGCAGATTCCGCTCAGCAGCAGGGCCTTTATCGCCCCGAATTCGACCACGATGCATGTGGCATCGGCGCGCTTGCCGATATCAACGGCGAGCGCCATCACCAGATTCTGGACGACGCGCTGTCCATTCTGGTCAACTTGGAGCACCGCGGCGGCACCGGACTCGAGAAGAACACCGGCGACGGCGCCGGCATCCTGTTCCAGGTTCCGCATCACTTTTTCCGCAAAGAGGCTCAAAAGTGCGGCCAGATTCTGCCGGCAGAGGGCGACTATGGCGTGGCCATGCTGTTCTTCCCGCAGGACGACAAGGGCGTAGAGGACGCCCGTCGCGTGTTTGAGGAGGGCTGCGCCGAGGCCGGCGTGCCGCTGCTCTTTTGGCGCGAGGTGCCCGTCGACCCGCACGACCTGGGCGAGACGGCCCGCGCCTGCATGCCCACCATCCTGCAGGCCTTCCTGGGCCGCCCCGACGACACGCCCGCCGGTGACGCCTTCGAGCGCCGCCTGTACGTGTGCCGCCGCACCATCGAGAAGAAGGCCGACGCCGAGTTCGCCCTGCGCGACAAGATCTTCTACGTCTGCTCCATGAGCTCGCGCACCATCGTGTACAAGGGCATGCTCGTCGCCACGCAGATGCGCCGCTTCTTCATCGACCTCAACGACGCCGCCGTCAAGACGGCCGTGGCGCTCGTCCACTCGCGCTACTCCACCAACACCACGCCCAGCTGGGAACGCGCGCACCCCAACCGTTTTATCATCCATAACGGCGAGATCAACACCCTCAAGGGCAACGTCAACTGGATCCGCGCCCGCGAGCCCAACCTGTACAGCCCCGTGCTGCAGCATGATCTTGAGCGCGTGATGCCCATCATCAACCGCGAGGGCTCCGATTCCGCGATTCTGGACAACGTGCTTGAGTTCCTGGTCATGAACGGTCGCCCGCTCACGCGTGCCGCGTCCATGTTGCTGCCCGAGCCGTGGGACCACAACGACAGCCTGAGCGAGGAGCGCCGCGCCTACGACGCCTACCAGTCCATGCTCATGGAGCCGTGGGACGGTCCTGCCGCTATCGCCTTTACCGACGGCCGTACCCTGGGTGCTGCCCTCGACCGCAACGGCCTGCGCCCGGCCCGCTACTACGTGACGCGTGACGGCCGCTTTATGCTGGCGAGCGAGGTGGGCACCATCGAGGTGCGCCCCGAGAACATCCTGACGAGCGGCTGCCTTGGACCGGGCCAGATGCTCGAGGTCGACTTTGCCCGCGGCCGCGTGATCTACAACGACGAGCTGCGCGCCCGCTACGCCAAGGAAAAGCCCTACCGCGATTGGATCGCTGAGGAGACGCTGACGGTCGACGCGCTCGATAAGCCTGCCGCGGCGACGCCGGCCGAGGACGCCGAGGTGCCCGCCGCCGTGCGCATGGCCAAGCTCGGCTACCACTGGGATGATGTTGACGAGGTCGTGCGTCCCATGGCCCAGCAGGGCAAGGCGCCGCTCGCCTCGATGGGCATCGATGCGCCGCTGGCCTGCCTGTCCAAGAAGACGCGCTCGTTCTTTGACTACTTCTATCAGCTGTTCGCCCAGGTCACGAACCCGCCGATCGACGCCCTGCGCGAGCATATGGTCACCTCGACCACGCTCTACCTGGGCAATCACGGCAACCTGCTCGAGGACTCCCGCGCGGCTTGCCAGCTGGTGCGCCTGGA
>CABUAL010000205.1 GCA_902489515.1 uncultured Collinsella sp.
GGACATAAATCGCCCGTCGCGACGAGCTGACGCACGTGGACGCCAAGGGCGAGGTGCGCATGGTCGACGTGTCCGACAAGGCCGAGACCCATCGCATTGCCATCGCCGAGGGCACCATCCTCATGCATCCCGAGACGCAGGCCATGGTGTTGCAGGACCGCGCCAAAAAGGGCGACGTGCTTGCCTGCGCGCGCGTGGCGGGCATTATGGCCATCAAACGCACGAGCGATATCATCCCCATGTGCCATCCGTTGCTCATTACCAAGAGCAAGTGCGACATTGCGCCCATCGCTCCGGCGGGAACGCCGGCCGAGGACGTGCCCGAGGGCTGGGCGCCGGCGCGCGCGGACGGGCAGGTTGGCTTTCACGTGCTGGTCACGGCCGGCGTGACGGGCAAGACGGGTATTGAGATGGAGGCTCTGACCGGCGCGAGCGCTGTGTGCCTGACCATCTATGACATGTGCAAGGCAGTCGATCGCGGCATGGAGATCGTCGACGTGCGCCTGCTGCACAAGGAGGGCGGCCGCTCGGGCGTGTGGGATCGTGCAGAGCGTCAGGCCGCTGCCGTTGAGGCCGTGGCCGCTGACGGTGCCGCGCCCGCGAGCGCACCTGCCGCCGTCGCGCCCGCAGCTCCGGCACTGGCCGTCCCCGCGATCGCGTTTATCGGCTACCAAAACTCGGGCAAGACCACACTCGTCGAGAAGGTTATCGCCGAGCTTACCCGCCGCGGCCTGCGCGTGGGTTCGCTCAAGCATCATGGGCATCACGGCTTTGATATCGACGTGCCCGCTAAGGACACCTGGCGCCATCACCAAGCCGGCTCCAAACACGTGGGCCTCATCTGCGCCACGCGCTGGGCGGAGTACGCCGACACGCGCGAAGAGGATGAGATGCCCGCGCGCGAGCTGCTGTCGCGCTACAACGATGTCGACGTGGTGATCATCGAGGGCTACAAGACCGAGGGCTTCGACAACATCGTGGTCGCGCGCTCCGGTGTCGACCGTCTGCGCGGCAAGAGCTCGCTCGACCTGGTCGACGGTCACACGCTGGCCCTTGCCTGCAACGAGGCCCTGGCGCGTCAGGCCTTCGACGCCGGCTTTGCGACCCGAGCCATCAACATCAACGACGCCCGAGCCATCTGCGACCTGATTCAAGATCATCTGGCCTAAAACCTGCCAAAATGGGACAGGTTTATTTTGGCAGGTTTTATCTGGGCAAACGTCGCTTCCACCACAAAGGGGCCAGGCACCTTTGTGGTGGTTTTTGCTTTGGTAGATGTGTGGGACATGCCTTACAATCTACCAAGTAGTTCATGACGGGCGAAAAACGGAGAGAAGGGGCTTGATGCGTCCTTAATGTTTCATGCGGATAGATTGATTTGACAGACGGTGGCGAATGCCCGCCGTCCGCATTCGTATGAAACAAGGAGTCTCCATGCTCGCTTCTCTTTTCTCAAAGCCTCAATCATCGCTGTCCGTGCAGGCCAAGCGCCTGGTGGCGATGCGCTTTCTCATCTACACCGGTTTTCAGACCAGCTACTTTATCGGCGTCATCGGAACGCTCACCTATGCAGACGATGCCTCGGTCGTGGCGACATCGCTGGCCGTCCTTTTTATGAACGTATTCGTGATCTTGGGATCCTTTGCGGGTGGCGCGGCGCTCGACGCCTGGGGCCCGCGCCGTCATTTCTTGCTGAGCATCGTGGGCACGCTGGCAACCGGCGCGGCGATCCTCGTTTTTGGCAGCGCGACCGGCATCGTCCTGCTCGGCGCGGTGTTCCTAGGCTTTACGATGGGATTCGCCCAACCCATCGCCACGTCCTATCCGGCGTATCTCACCAATGACCCTGTCGAGCTCAAAGACATCAACTCCGCCATTGCCATGTTCTCAAACGTGAGTATCATCGTCGGACCCACGTTGGGTGGCTTTGTCGCGGCTGCTGCGTCGTCGCGCGCGGTGTTGTGCTCATGATGTTCTTTACAGTGTTGGCGCTCGTCGCTGGTTGGGACTTTAGGCAAAGTGCAGGTCAGGCCGCCACACACGAAGGCAAACCCGCGATCGGTGACATCACATCGGATAAGGCCAGCCAAGGCCCCAACTCCAGCGCGTCCACCCGCGCAACCTTCGCGACCAGCATCAAGACAGTCTTCACCAACAGCGTCCTCGCGCTACTTTTCTGCATCATTTTTCTTTCGAACTTTGGCTACGGGGCCTTCGATCCGCTCGAGTCGTTTTTCTATCGTGATGTCCTACGCGTCGGCGTTGAGTGGATGGGCTGGCTCTCGTCGGCCTCGGGCGTGGGCGCGGTGCTGGGCGCCGTGGTCGCGCTCCGCTTGCCGCCGCACCTGGTCAACCTTAAAACGCTGCTCGTGGCGCTTATGTCTGTGGGTCTGGGAAGCCTGCTCTATGTGGGGACACCGTACGTGGGTGTGGCCTTTGTCGGCCAGGTCGCCCTGGGCATAGCTTGGGGTGTCGTCAACCCGCTCCACAACACCATCGTGCAAACGACGGCTCCGCTCGAGCAGCTCGGTCGCGTCAACTCGGTCATGGGCTTTGGCAACATGTTCGCCGGCGTGGCCCCTCTGGCGGTTGCACCGTGGCTGGCGGCAACATTTGGCGTACAACGGACACTCGTGGGGGCAGGCATGGTCGTGACGGCGGTTCCCGCGGCGCTGCTGCTGTTTGGACGCAATCACTTGGAACGTGCCGTAAAGCAGTAAGAAACCATCACAACATTCGATGAAAATCGCGATTTTGCCGAAAAACGTCGAATGTTGTGATGGTTTGCGCTCTGGGCCAGGCCATCCTGCGAGTCAAGCCCCTCTGCGGATCCGACCACCACAAAGGGGACAGGCACCTTTGTGGTGGTTTTTGCTTTGGCAGGCCGCGCCCGTGCCTTGGTATACCATGTACGCCGTTCACGAATACACCCCACACCGCCGCACAACCCAGAAAGGCCCCCATGGACACCACCTTCAGCCACATCAAAGCCGTGTTCTGCGATATCGACGGCACGCTGCTCACGAGCCAGCACACGGTGTCCCCGCGCACCGTGGCGGCGATCCGCGCCCTGCGCGAGCGTGGCGTGCTCTTTGGCCTGTGCACCGGGCGCGACGCCCACGCGACCGAGGCCATGTACGAGCTCTGGGGCATCGAAGGCCTGGTGGACGTGATGGTGGGCTGCGGTGGTGCCGAGGTCATCGACCGCGCACATGACATCAACGAGCTGAGCTATCCGCTGCCGGGCGAGACCATCGCGCGCATCTGCAAGCACATGGCGGACCTTCCGGCAACGCCCGTCTGCCCCCGAGACGGCGTGTTCTACGTGCCCGAGAGCAACGCGTGCGTCGAGCACCTGTCGCGCGTCGACGGCGTGCCCTACCAGGTGGTCGATTTTGCCGAGTTCTTGCGCGAGCCGCAGCCCAAGGTGATGTTTACCATGGCGCCCGAGGTGATGCCGCAGGTCATCGAGCGAGCATCGACGTTTGCCGATAACACTGTTAAGGCGGCGGCTCTGCAAACCACGCAGCGGCTCTACGAGTTCATGGATCCGCGCGTGTCCAAGACGCGCGGCCTTGTGCGCGTGGCGGAG
>CABUAL010000206.1 GCA_902489515.1 uncultured Collinsella sp.
TCTGCCTGCCATGATGACGTCGTTCAGGGAGAAAAAGCCGCCGTCGTCGAGCGGCTGGGAATGATCCTGCGTTTCGTTTGCGCTTTCGGTTTTGTCGTTATGAGCCATACGTTCCTCTTTTAGGTTGCAACGCAAGCATTATAAAACGCGGTAAACGCGACGAGCCGGTGGGTTGGTTTCCATTCTGTTTCGCGGCCTGCAACCGACAGGTGTATTTGCGGGTACAGACCGAGTCGCGGCCGTGCATCGGGGGATTATACTGAGAAAAGCATAAAGAATCGGCGCCCCTGTTGTGCGCCGTGGCATTAAGAGGTGCATATGGCAGAGAAACTCATTCCACTGGAGGACGCGCAGTCGATTGTCCTGTCGCACGTTGCTCCGACGGATCTCATCGAGATTCCCGTGTGGCAGGCCGCCGGTCTTCCCTTGGCCGAGGACGCGGTGGCCGATATCGACATCTCGCCGTTTGCCAACAGCGCTATGGACGGATATGCCGTGCGCTCGGCGGACTTGGCGCAGGCATCTGGCGAGGCGCCGGTGACGCTCGACGTTATCGGACACGAGGCCGCGGGCCATGTGTTTGAGGGCGCAATCGGCGCGGGCGAGACGGTCCGCATCATGACGGGCGCGCCGGTACCCGAAGGTGCCGATGCCGTTGTGAAGTACGAGATCGTCGATGTGCTTGACGGTGACGGCAACGAGGGCTCGCGTGTGAGGTTCTCGGCGCCGGCCAAGGTGGGGGAGAACGTTCGCTCTGCCGCCGAGGAGGCCCATGCCGGCGATGTTGTGATGCACGCCGGCGCGTGGGCATTATCTCGCTGGGCACGGAGCTGGTCGCGCCGGGTGAGCTGCCGGCGCGCGGTCAGATTCGCGATTCCAACTCGTCGGCGTTGATGGCCGAGGCACTCGATGCCGGCGCCGAGCCCGTATTCTACGGCATAGCGCCCGATGATGAGCAAGCGATCGCCGAGCTGGTGCATCGTGCCGTGCAGGAGTGCGACTTTGTCATTACGAGCGGTGGCGCCTCGGCGGGCGATTACGATTTCGTGACGGCGCTCGTCCGGCGCGAGGGCGAGGTACTGTTTGACCGCATCTCGATGCGTCCGGGCAAGGCCATCACGTTTGGCTTGCTCGGGGGTAAGCCCTACCTAGGGCTTTCAGGCAATCCGGCTGCGGCGTATGTGGGCTTTGAGATGCTTGCCCGTCCGGCGATTCGCAAGATGCGCGGTTTTGCCGAGGTTGCGCGTCCCGTGCAGCAGGCGACGCTCACACACGGCGTGAAAAAGCGACAGCATCGCCGCTTCTTCGATCGCGCCACGGTTTTGCGCGACCCCGAGACCGGTGAGTTGTTGGTGACCGAGGCTAAGACACAGAATTCGGCGCTGCTTGGAACTATGCAGCGTGCGAACTGCCTGTTGCGTATTGACGAAGGACCGTGCGAGCTCAAGGCGGGAGATGCCGTGGACGTTGTTCGCGTCGACCTGCCCGAGGGAACGGCGCTATAGGAGGAACGCTATGGAGTTGAAGATTTCGATCGTGACGTGCTCGGACACACGCGATCTTTTGCAGGATGAGGCCGGAGCCGCACTCGAGGAACTTATCGAGGCACAGGGCTGGACGGTCGCCTCACATGTGGTCGTGCGCGACGACGTCAGCGAGATCGGTGATGCCATTGTGGAAGCCGCCGATGAGTGCCACGCCAATGTCGTGCTCACCTGCGGCGGCACGGGGCTTTCGATGCGCGATGTAACGCCCGAGGCGACGCGTTCCGTCTGCGACCGCGATGTGCCGGGTATTGCAGAGGCAATCCGCGCGTATTCGATGACCAAGACGCGCCGCGCTATGCTCTCGCGCGCTATTTGCATGCAACGAGGTCATACACTTGTCGTAAACTTTCCCGGTTCTACGAAGGCCGCCCGCGAAAGCTGGGAGGCCATAGCAGACCAGCTGGAGCATGCGGCTCAGATGACAGCGGGCGGCGGACATACCAACTAAGCGGTTTACCTGCGGCGGGGCGACCTGAACGGCTGCTCCGCCTTTGTTTTCCGCCGAAGCGACGCCGAGGTGCACGGTAATTCGAAACTATATTCTCTGACGAGAATAATTTCTCACTTTCATTATTCGCGCAGAAGTATAATCTGATTGCAGATTAAAGCCCGCGGTGGGGTACCCGGGCACAAGATCCGAAAGGGTTGAATATGTTCGATATGGTTTCACGCCGCGGTTTCGTCTCGCTTTCTGCTGCCGCCGGCCTTGGCCTTGCCGGTTGCTCGGGCAAAAAGACGTCCGAGCCCGCTGGTTCCGATGCCGGCTCCGCCAAGTCTTTCTCTAAGAAGAAGGCTGTCGAGCTGCAGGTCTTTGCCGCCAACTCGCTCGAGAAGGCTCTGCCCGAGGTTCAGGAGTTCTACACCGACCAGACCGGCACCACCTTTGCCGACACGCAGTTTAAGGCGTCTGGCGACCTTGTCGAGCAGATGCGCGCCGGTGCCGCCGTCGACGTGCTCATCACCGCTTCCAAGGGTACCATGGACGACGCCGAGGCCGCCGAGCTCGTCGACGCCGACACGCGTGAGGACATGTTCGTCAACGATCTCGTGATCATTCGCGCCGAGGGCTCCGACACCAAGGTCGAGGCCATCGCCGACGTCGCGAACCTGGACGGTAAGATCGCCATTGGCGACGCCAAGACCGTCCCCGCCGGCAAGTACGCCAACCAGGCGCTGGCTTCCGTGGGCCTCTACACCGGCACCGAGGGCGACGACGGCGAGTATGCGCCCGAGATCGCCGAAAAGGTGGCCCTGGCCGACAAAGTTGGTACCGCCGCCGCCTATGTGTCCACGGGCGACTGCGTGGCCGGCTTTGTCTACAGCTCCGATATCTTCCGCTACGACGGCATCGAGGAGGCCTTTGTGTGTCCCGAGGATTCGCACAAGCCCATCGTGTATCCGGGTGCCGTTGCCGAGAGCTCTGAGCACGCCGACGAAGCCAAGGCGTTCATCGACTTCTGTCTGTCCAACAGGAAGGCTCAGAAGATTTGGGCTAAGTACGGCTTTGAGCTTTCCGCGTAGTGCGGCTTGGCGCGATAATTCCATCGTTTTGTGTCTCACTCCGTCCTTATATTCGCTTGGAGCTTTTCGTGCTTAATAGATTCCGCATCCTTGTCGCCTGTGCTTTGACCTTCGCGCTTTGCTGGGTGCCGGGATTTGCGTTTGCTGGGGACGCTGAGGACGGGGCCCAGGTTGCTGCGACTGCTCATGGGCTTTCCTATGGGATCGAGGGTTTTGAGCGGTTGGCCAAGGGGACCGCTCGTGCCATGGAGGGCCAGCCTGAGGGCTACCGGTTTCCCGTTGACGAGGACGTGGACCTTGTAGTGGCGCCTGCTGCCGATCGCGTTGTGGTGTGGATATCGCCCAAGGCGATCGAGAGGTATGGATTGGATCCGCAGAACAACGAGTGCGTATCGGGTCTCAAGGCCCTCGTCTGTGAGCTCGACAGCGCAAACTGTATGGGAGGCATCCCGCAACACGACAGACGATGCTTCTACCATTTGA
>CABUAL010000207.1 GCA_902489515.1 uncultured Collinsella sp.
ATCAAGAAGGTGCGCGCCACGCTCGATCGCGAGCACATGGCTTTCCTGGGCATCTGCGCCGCATTTTCCTTCTTGCTTATGATGTTCAACGTGCCGCTGCCCGGCGGCACCACTGGCCACGCCGTTGGTGGCGCACTCATCGCGCTGCTGCTGGGCCCCGAGGCCGCGGCTATCGCGGTTTCGGTCGCGCTGGCGCTGCAAGCGCTGCTGTTTGGCGACGGCGGCATCCTGTCCTTTGGCGCTAACTGCTTTAACATGGCCTTCGTGTTGCCGTTTGCCGCAGCCATCGTGTTCCGCGCGCTTAACAGCCGTTTGCACGACAAGAGCTGGGGCACCTCGGTTTCGGCCATCGCAAGCGGCTGGGTCGGCCTGTGCCTGGCGGCCCTGTGCGCAGCAATCGAGTTTGGTATTCAGCCGATGCTTTTCACGAATGCTTCGGGCGCTCCGCTGTACTGCCCCTTCCCGCTGTCCATTGCCATTCCGGCCATGATGATCCCGCATATGTTGGTAGCCGGCGTGGTCGAGGGCGTGGCGACTGCCGCGATCTACGGCTTTATCAAGAAGACGGCGCCGAGCGTTATCGTCGGTCCCGAGGCTTACGACGGCCTGCTGGACGCCGAGGGCGCAGCCGCCAAGAAGACCTCGCTGGTCCCCACACTCATCCTGGTCGCCGTGCTTGTCGTGGCCACGCCGCTGGGCCTGCTGGCCACGGGTGACGCCTGGGGTGAGTGGGATGCCGAGGGCGCCGCGACCGCCGTTCAGGAGGCTGGCGACGACAGCCTGCAGGCTTCGGTCGGCCTTGACACCCCGACCTTTGCCGATGCGCTGCCTACGGGTGATTACCTGCAGGCCTATTCCGAGGAGCAGGGTCTCGGCTTTGCCGGTCAGGCTGCCATGTATATCCTGTCCGGCGTGATTGGCGTGGCGGTGCTCACCATCGCATTCCGTCTGATCTCGCTGACGGTCAAGGAAAGCGGTGCTCATGGCGATGGTCGAGCTGCCTAGCTGGCTTGCGGTCGAGCAGCGTTACGAGCCCACGGGCGCTCGTCATCGCGTGATGCAAAAGAACGTCCTGCACCTGGCGAGCCTGCTTGAGCGGGTTCGCCTGGGTGGAGGCGCGCACGAGGGCGGGTCGATGGTCGACCGCGCCCTTTCTTGCGTTTCGGCTCCGGTGCGCCTGGTGGGGATATTCGTTTGCGTCCTGTGCGTGTGCCTGACACAAAGCCCGCTGTACCTCATGTTGATGGCGGCCATTGCGCTGGTGCTCGTTGCCGTGCGTCCCGTACGCGGGCTGCGCGCGACCTTTGTGCCGGCGCTTGGCGCCGCGGGGCTCGCAGTGGTTTTGGCGCTGCCTGCCCTGCTGCTGGGTGCTTCCGCTACGGGCGCCATGCTCAAGATTGCGCTCAAGACCTTCATTAATGTGTCGCTGGTGCTGGGCGTTTCGTGGACCCTCACGTGGAGCCGCATGTCGGCGGCGCTCAAGATGCTGCATCTACCCGACGAAGTTATCTTTACGTTTGATATGGCGCTCAAGCACATCGAGGTGCTGGGTCGTACGGCGCACGATCTGTGCGAATCGGTCATGCTGCGCAGCGTTGGCCGTGCGCCCGAGGGATTTTCGCGTACCGATTCGATCGCGGGTATCATGGGCATGACCTTTATCAAGGCGATGAAATGCAGCCGCGCGATGGACGAGGCCATGCTGTGCCGCGGCTTTGCCGGTGTGTATCCGGCTCCCGCACGCGCCGGGTTTGGCTGGCGCGATGCGGTCTATGCGGCCGGCGTGGCGCTGCTGGCAGTGTTGTGCGCCGTGCTGTAGGCACTGCTGGTTCCGGCTGGGGATGCAACTAGGGAAGGGCGACGTTTTGGCAAACGATACAAATGGCGCGATGGGCGCGAGCGGTGCTGCTGGCGCCGAGACCACGCCGCTCATCGAGTTTCGCGACGTGGTGTTTTCCTATGCGGGGCATACGGTTGTCGATGGCGTGTTGCTGCAGGTCGATCGTGGCGAACTCGTTGCCCTGCTCGGTCCCAACGGCTGCGGTAAGACGACGATTATGCGCCTTATTAACGGCCTTGAGCTTGCGGACGCAGGGGAATACCTGTTTGACGGGCATGTGATTGATGCGGCGTTTCTAAAGGATTCCGCGGCCGCTCAGCGTTTTCATCAGCGCGTTGGCTTTGTGTTCCAGAATGCCGACGCGCAGCTCTTTTGCGCCACGGTGGGCGAGGAGGTCGCTTTTGGTCCCGCGCAGATGGGGCTGCCGACGGGCGAGCTCGAGCGCCGCGTCCGCGATGCCATGGGGCTGTTCCAGGTTGCCGACCTTGCCGACGCCTCTCCCTATCAGCTCTCGGGTGGGCAAAAGAAGCGCGTTGCGCTGGCTGCGGTGGTGTCGATGAACCCGGATATCTTGGTTCTCGACGAGCCTACCAATGGGCTCGACGAGGATTCATGCGACATTGTGGTCAACTTCTTGCTGGCCTACGTCGCGGCGGGTAAGACGGTCTTGATGAGCACACATCACCAAGATTTGGTGCGCCGCCTGGGGGCCCGTGCAATCTATATCGATCGATATCACCATGTGGTCGAGGCGCCTTCGCCGTCGTATGGAACCGAAAGCGGTGCTACGGACTAGTTGCTGCGTAGAGCGTGCGTAGCCGCCCGCGCGGCTTTGCCGTGATGGTATAGTTATCCAGGTTTTTATGGGGGTGGCTATGCCAAGCTGGAACATTCATATCGCTCAGACGGAGCGTTTGCTGGAGCGCACCGGTGCGCTTGCCAAGAGCGTTCGCGACCGCAATGCCTTTTTGTTTGGCTGCGTGGTTCCGGATATCTTCGTGGGCTATATGGTCCCTGGCATCGCCGATCCCATCCCGTACCGCATTACGCACTTTGCCAAGCCTGAGCCCATCCCTAAGCCTCGTGAACATGAGTTCTGGGATACCTATGTGGCACCGTTGCTTAAAAGTTCGCCCACCGGTGCACCGGCCGCGGCAACTTCGATTATCGAGGAGCGCGAGCGACTGAACCGCGTGCACTATCCACAGCGCTACAAGGATGCCGAGCCGGTTGTCGGTCCCGGCGCCTGTGAGTTCTCGCTCGCGCCCGAGGACGTGGCGCAGTCGTTGCTCGATCTGACACTGGGTGTTTGGTCTCACCTCGTGGCCGATACCGTGTGGAATACGCGCGTGAATCAGTATCTGGAGGCGCACGGCGGCAAGCCGTGCGAGGAATTCCGCATTAAAAAGCAAGGCGACTTTGACTGGTTTGGCAAGACGCTCGGCATTGTTTCGATTCCGCGCGCGACCGATCGCCTGTATACTGCGGCGACGCGTTTTGGGCAGTATCCCATCCATAAGGAGTATGTGCTCAAGACCATCGGCGTTATGCACGAGATCGTGCGCGAAAACCCCGGCGAGCCCGACCATCCGCCATACCGCCTGCTGACCGAGGAATTCTTCGACGAAACGTTTACCGAGGTCATCGAGCTGACCGAGGCGGGTTTTGCGGCTCTTACGTCGCTCAGGTGC
>CABUAL010000208.1 GCA_902489515.1 uncultured Collinsella sp.
ATCGACATGCGCCTGGAAGAGGACGGCTTCATTACCATCGGCACCGGCGCCACCGATAACGGCATGGGCGTCGACACGATCCTGGCGCAGATTGCCGCCGAGGAGCTGGGCGTGGAGAGCTCTCTGATCGTGGTGCGCGGCGTGGACACCGACGTGTCGCCGTTCGACGCCGGCTCGTACGCGAGCTCGGGCACGTACGTGACGGGCCTTGCCGCCAAGAACGCCGCGACCGAGCTGCGCGAGAAGATTTGCGCCAAGGCCGCCCAGATGTGGGACGTTGACGTCGCCGATGTGGTCTTTGATGGTCAGTACGTCCGCCTGTCCGACGAGCGTGCCGCGCGCGAGTGCGGTCGCTACCTTACGTTGCGCGACTTTGCCAACCTGTGTGTCAAGAACATCGCGGGCGGCGACGCGCTGACCTCGCACGCCTCTGCCTGCTTGCCCGTTTCGCCTCCGCCGTTTATGGCTGGCATTGCCGAGGTCGAGGTCGACAAGGCCACCGGCAAGGTGACCGTGGTGGATTACGCGGCGGCTGTGGACTGCGGCACCGTGATCAACGAGGCGCTCGCGCGCGTCCAGGCCGAGGGCGGCATTGCCCAGGGTATCGGCCACGCGCTCTACGAGATCGTCGAGCACGATGATCGCGGCCGCCTGCGCACCGGCAACTTTATGAGCTACAAGCTGCCCACGCGCCTGGATATCGGCAGCATTCGCGTGGCCTTTGAGCCGAGCTACGAGCCGACGGGTCCGTTTGGCGCCAAGTCGATCGGCGAGGTCGTCATCAACACGCCGCTCGCCGCCGTGGCCTCGGCCGTGGCACACGCCACCGGCCATCAGGTTCGCTCGCTGCCGATCACGCCCGAGAAGGCCCTGCTGGGGGAGTAGCGGGTCAGCGAACAAGTCGTAATTGGCGGGGCGGGGCAACTCGTCCCGCCTTTTGCACTCGTGGTGAGGTCGTGAGCCTGTAAAACGTGTGCGTGCGCTTGCCGTTCGTATCTGCTATCATTCCTAGTCTGTGCGCTCATGCGGGCGTGGCGGAATTGGTAGACGCGCCAGATTTAGGTTCTGGTGGGATTCCCGTGAAGGTTCGAGTCCTTTCGCCCGCACCAACGCACCTGCGTCGGCTCCCGCCGTCGCGACTCTTTGTTGCATAAAGGTACCAGCACCTCAGATAAGCTGGGCAGTATGAGGAGGAACGTGTTGAACATCACCGCTTCTGACGTCAAGGACGCCAAGCTCACCGCTACGGTCACCATCCCGGCCGCCGACGTCGACGCCGCGATCAAGAAGGCCTACAAGGACACCGCCAAGAAGTACCGCTTCCCGGGCTTCCGTGCCGGCAAGGCTCCCCGTCCGGTCATCGACTCTGCTCTTGGCGCCGAGGCTACCCTCGCTCAGGCCACCAACGACCTGATCGCCGCCAACGAGCCCGTCGTCCTCAACGAGCTGGACATCGTCCCCACCAAGAACGGTGACTACAAGGAGCTCGACCTCGCCAAGGATCACGAGGACTACACCTACACCGTCGAGTTCTCCCTGCGTCCTGCCGCTGAGCTCTCCTCCTTCGACGCCGTTGAGATCGAGATGCCTCCCGCGGAGGTCACCGAGTCCGAGATCAACAACCAGGTCGAGATGCTCCTCAACTACCGTGCCACCTTCGAGGACGTCGAGGGTCGCGCCGTCGAGGCTGACGACTACGTGACCGTCGACCTCAAGGCCGTCGAGAACGCCGACAACTTTGCCGCCGAGGGCCGCATGCTCATCGCCGGTAGCGACAGCAACCCCAAGGAGTTCAACGAGGCTCTGATCGGTGCCAACGTTGACGACGTCAAGACCGTCACCTGGACCGACGAGGTCGAGGAGGGCGAGGAGGCCGAGACCCACACCGTCGAGGTCACCGTCAAGGGCATCAAGGTCCGCAACACCCCCGAGCTCACCGACGAGCTCGTCAAGTCCGACTTTGGCTTCGACAGCATCGACGCTATGCGCGACGCCATCAAGATCGAGATCGAGCAGGACAAGGCTTCCCGCCTCCCGGCCGAGAAGGAGAACCGTTGCGTCTCCGCTCTCGCCGAGCGTCTGCAGCTCGACGAGATGGACGCCGACTACGAGCAGTCCGTCTTTGAGGAGCTCGGCCAGAACTTCCTGTCCAACCTCGCTGCCCGCGGCATGACCCTGGACACCTGGCTGCCCGCTTCCGGTCTGACCATGGAGCAGTTCATCGGCGACCTGCACAAGCAGGCCAACGACGTTGCCCGTGAGTCCCTGGCGCTCGACGCCCTCGCCCGTGAGCTCAAGATTGAGGTCACCGAGGACGACATCAACGCCGAGTTCGAGAAGGCCGGCGTCAAGGACGTCGAGGCTTCCAAGGCCGAGTTCATTGCCGATGGCCGCATGCCTGCCGTCCGCGAGTCCATCCGTCGCTCCAAGGCTGTCGATCACCTGGTCGAGAACGCCAAGGTGACCGAGGTCGACGAGACTGCCAAGGACGCCGAGTAATTCTCGCCACCTTTTCCGCGAGCGCATGGTCGCGCCCGTGATGGGGTTAAGTTATACACCGGTTATCCGGTTGCTTCGTACGGTGCCAGCCAATGCATAGCATGCGGGCACCGTACGTTTATCTAGAACCAATTTGGTCCGCAAGAGAGAAATGGAGATGCGTATGATCGCCAAGTTCGATTCCGCCCTCGTGCCATACGTTATCGAGCAGACGCCGCGCGGCGAGCGCAGCTACGATATCTATTCGCGCCTGCTCAACGACCGCATCATCTTCTTGGGCGAGGAGATCAACTCCGTCAGCGCCAACCTGGTCGTTGCCCAGCTGCTGCATCTTGAGAGCCAGGATGCCGAGAAGGATATCTCGCTCTACATCAATTCGCCCGGCGGCGAGGTTTACTCCGGTCTGGCGATTCTGGACACTATGAACTTCATCAAGCCGCAGGTTTCCACCATTTGCGTCGGCATGGCTGCATCCATGGCCGCCGTGCTGCTTTCGGCCGGCGCCAAGGGCAAGCGCTTCTGCCTGCCGCACTCTAAGGTCATGATTCACCAGCCCAGCGGCGGTGCCCAGGGCCAGCAGACCGAGATCGAGATCGTGGCAGAGGAGATCAAGAAGACCCGCCGCGAGCTCAACCAGATCCTGTCCGATGCCTCGGGCCAGCCGATCGAGAAGGTCCAGGCCGACACCGAGCGCGATAACTACCTGACCGCTGCCGAGGCCCTCGACTATGGCCTGATCGACCGTATCGTCACCTCGCGCGACCTCGCCGCGAAGGACGCCTAGGATGGCAGGTAACATGCAGGACAACTTTGACGAGAACGGCAACCCCATCCGCTGCTCCTTCTGCGGAAAAGAGCAGGGCCAGGTCCGTCGTCTCGTAAAGGGCCCGACCAACATCTTTATCTGCGACGAGTGCGTCGCCGCCTGCTCCGAGATCCTTGAGGAGTCGTTGGCTTCGGACTTTATGGACGCCGCCCGCAACGGCAATCTCCCGGGTTTCCTCAACGACCACGGC
>CABUAL010000209.1 GCA_902489515.1 uncultured Collinsella sp.
CTGGAACTATCGCACCACCGTCGGCGAGTACAACGGCCACGCTCACATCTGCGAGAGGTGTGCGAATGCCCTTTAAGGCACGGTAACTCGGCATTTTGGTTATAGGGAGAATTTGGGCGCCTTCGGCCCATTTGCTCCGCTGATTAAAAGCGGCATTCTGTTTTTCGGAATGCCGCTTTCGTTTTTAGCTGGTTATTTCGCTTGCGTTGGTGGATATGTCGTGCGCTCTGCGTGTGGCAATATAAGATGGTAAATTGCGTTAAACGGAATTCGATTGTTTTGAGGGTAGGGGATTTCTTTGGGTCGTTCTGCGGATATGACGCCGCCTTTGCGTTGGCGGTTGGGTGTTGCCGGTGGTGTGGCGTTGGCCGTGCTGCTTGTTGACCAGCTGACCAAGCTTGCGGTTCGTGCCGTGGGCGACACTTTGCATGTGACCGTTATCCCCGGTGTGATCGACTTCCTTTTTGTGCGTAACATCGGTGCTGCCTTTAGCATGGGCGAGGGCCATGGCATCGCGTTTGCCGTGCTGGCGCTGGCGGTCATTATCGCCATTATCGTGTACCTCGTTCGAGCACCTCAACTCGCTCGCCTTGAGGTTGTGGGTATGGCGATGGTTGCGGGCGGTGCCATCGGTAACGCGATCGATCGCCTGGCTATGGGCTTTGTGACCGATTTTATTGCCACCACCTTCATTGACTTCCCCGTCTTCAATGTGGCCGATATCGGTATTACCGTGGGCGTCGTGCTCGCCCTCTTCGGCTATATGTTCTTGAGTCCCGTCGCTCGCGAGGTCGATGCGACCGCCGAGCTTAACGCCCGTGACGAAGCCCGCGCTAAGCGCAAGGCCCAGCAACGTGGGGAGCGTGCCCGCAAGATTCGCGAAAGGAATGAGCGCTAATGGCCGACATCCATATTCTTGTTGCCGACGATTCCGCTGGCCGGCGTCTCGACGCCTTTTTGGGCGCCAACGACGGTTGCCCCACGCGCTCTGCCTGCGCACATCTGATCGAGGGAGGCGCCGTTGCCGTCAATGGCGAGACCTGCCTGTCCAAAAAGTACGCCGTGCGCGCCGGCGATCGCATTTCGGTCGATCTGCCCGAGCCGCACGATCCCACCGACGTGATCCCCGAGGCCATCCCGCTCGACATTCGCTATGAGGACGACTATCTCATCGTGCTCTCCAAGCAGCGTGGCCTGGTGTGCCATCCTGCCCACGGCCACGAGAGCGGCACGCTAGCCAACGCCCTGGTCTATCACTGCGGTATCGACCATCTGGGCACCGTGCAGGGCGAGGACCGCCCCGGCATCGTGCATCGTTTGGATCGCGATACCTCGGGCCTCATGCTTGCGGCAAAAGACGACGACACGCAGCGCGCACTCCAAAATCTCATTCGCACGCGCACGCTCGATCGTCGCTATATCACGCTCGTTCACGGACATATCGCTATGGATGAGGGCACCATTAACACCGGCATTGCCCGTTCTACGCGTGACCGTGTCAAGATGGCGGTTTCGGACGATCCTTTCGCGCGCCAGGCCATTACGACCTTTAAGGTCCTCGAGCGCTTCGATTCCACGCGTTTTGACGACGGCTATACGCTCGTCGAGTGCCACCTGTTTACGGGCCGCACACATCAGATTCGCGTGCATATGCGCCATATCAACCACGCCTGCGTGGGCGATCCGCTCTACGGCAAGTGCGATGCACGCGCCGATCAGGGTCTGACCAGGCAATTCCTTCATTCCTGGCGTGTTGCATTCGACCATCCCGTGACGGGGGAGCGCATTGAGTGCCGCGACGAGCTGCCGTGGGATCTCGCTGCGGTTCTTGACGACCTGGCCCCGCGCTCGCTTGGTCGCACCGCTGCCGGCGACGAGATCGTTCCTCAGCTCGGTCTTCTCGAAGCCTAGTCAGTATTAGGTGGTTTCTTGAACGCCCCTAGCCTGCGGTAAGATATACGATTGTTTACGTAACGCGTTCCTGGGAGCCTGTATGCTCGCCTTTTTACAAACCAACACGCCCATCGTGATCTTCAACCAGATTGTCGTCACACTGCTCACGGTCTGCTTTCTGTACCAGGTGGTCTTCTTTGTCATCGGTGCTCTTCGTGGCGAGGTCGCGCCTCCCAAGGCCAAAAAACTCCACCGCTATGCCTTCTTTATCGCGGCGCATAACGAGGAGGCCGTGATCGCCAACCTCGTTCGCTCCATCAAGGACCAGGATTATCCGTCCGAGCTTATCGAGGTCTTTGTGGTCGCCGATGCCTGCACCGACAACACGGCACAGCTTGCGCGCGAGGCGGGCGCTATTGTCTATGAGCGCAACGACCTTGCCCGCAAGGGTAAGAGCTGGGTCATGGACTTTGGTTTCGACCGTATTCTTAACGAGTATCCGGATACGTTTGAAGGTTACTTTATCTTCGATGCCGATAACGTCATCTCCCGCGATTACGTCTCCAAGATGAACGATGCCTTTGACCAGGGCTTCCATGTGGTCACGAGCTATCGCAACTCCAAGAACTTTGGCAGCTCGTGGATCTCGGCAGCTAATGCTACTTGGTACCTGCGCGAGGCGCGCTTTCTCAACAACGCGCGCAATATCTGCAAGACTTCTTGCGCTGTCTCGGGTTCGGGCTACCTCATCTCCGCCAGCGTTATCGAGGGCATGCACGGTTGGCAGTTCCATACGCTGACCGAGGATATTCAGTTCACCACGTTCTGCGCCATTCACGGCATTCGCATCGGTTATGCGCCGGCGGAGTTCTTTGACGAACAGCCCGTGACGTTTAAGGCGTCCTGGAAACAGCGCATGCGGTGGACCAAGGGCTTTTACCAGGTGTTCTTTACCTACGGTAAGCATCTGGTCAAGTCAACCTTCCGCTACCATCGCTTTGCCGCCTACGACATGTTTATGACCATCGCCCCGGGTATGCTGCTGTCCCTGATCTCCATGCTCGCCAATGCGACGTTCCTGATCGTGGGCGGTCTTTCGCACGGCTTCTTGGCTACCGAAGTCGAGATGCAGGCGTGCGCCGCTTCGCTCATTATGACCTTCGCCATGATGTATCAGACGTTCTTCATCTTGGCGCTGCTCACGACTATCTTTGAGTACAAGCATATTCACTGTGCGCAAAAGTGGCGCCTGGTGACCAACCTGTTTACCTTCCCGATCTTTATGTTCAGCTATATCCCCATCACGGTGGCAGCGCTGTTCCTGAAGGTCGACTGGGTTCCTACCCAGCATGCCGTAAACGTCACCCTCGACGAGGTCATGCAAGGCGCCAAATAACCACCACCAAAACCACCGCAAAGGGGACAGGCACCTTTGTGGTGGTTTTTGCGTTTGAGCTGCTGCCCAAGGAGGTTTTCGATGATCTATATCCCGTTTTGGATTTGCATCTTTGCCGGCGCGTGGATTGATGCCCGTGAGCGGCGGTTTCCCAATGGGCTTGCCGGCGCATGTGCCGTGGCGGCGTTGGCGGGACGCCGAGGGGATACGGTCCATGCGC
>CABUAL010000210.1 GCA_902489515.1 uncultured Collinsella sp.
GCTCATGGATGTCGATGCCCACGCCGTGACTTGGGGCGGGGCGTCCGGATTGATTCGGACGCCCCGCGTTCTCTTTTTATGCGCTCGCCGCAGGCGCCGTCTGCAAGTGTATAATTTCTGTCGTATGTAATTTGGACGCTTGTGCGTTCTGCCCATAACAAGAAAGGTCGCTATGCCTACCATTTCCACCGCCGACTTCAAGAACGGCCTCGGTCTCCGCATCAAGGACAAGGTCTACACCATCGTCGAGTTCCAGCATGTCAAGCCGGGCAAGGGCGGCGCGTTTGTGCGCTACAAGACCCGCGACATCAAGAGCGGCCGCGTCGTCGAGAACACCTGCAACGCCGGCACCAAGTTCGAGAGCGTCATGCTCACCACCCGTGAGTTCCAGTACCTCTACAACGATGGCACCGACTACATCTTCATGGACAACGAGTCCTATGAGCAGGTTCCCGTTCCCGAGGACATGGTGGGCGAGAACTCCAAGTGGCTGCGCGAGAACGACATCTGCCAGCTGCTCTTCGCCGACGATGAGCTCATGGGCGTGACCCCGCCGATGTTCATCGAGACCACCATCGTCCAGACCGACCCGGGCTTTAAGGGCGACACCGTCCAGGGTTCCACCAAGCCGGCCACGATCGACACCGGCGCTGTCATCCAGGTCCCCATGTACCTCAACGAGGGCGAGGTCATCAAGGTTGACACCCGCGACGGCAAGTTCGTCTCCCGCGTCTAGCAACCAACTCTTCTAGGAGGACTCATGCCCCAGGAAATCAAGATTGACGGCATCGGGATTTCGCCCGATGTTCTGACCGCCATCGTCTCGCGCGCCGTGTCCGATGTCGAGGGCATCGCCTCCGTTGGCGTCAAGGACCTTGCCACCAACCTTGTCTCCATGATGCTCTCGTCCAAGGCCCCGGCTTCTGAGCCGGCGGTCGAGGCCGAGGTCGTCGGCGACAAGCTCGCACTCACCGTGCGCGTCGTGGTGTTCTTTGGCTATCCGTTCAAGAAACTCGCCGAGGCCGTTCGCGCTGCCGTGGTCGCCGCCATCGATGCCCAGGTTGGCGTTGAGGTCGAGCGCGTTGACGTTTGCATCGACGGCCTCGTTTTCCCCAAGGAGTAACCTTTGAGCCTTAAGGTTTATCGCGGGCGTACGCTTGCCCGCAGTCAGGCGCTGCAGCTGCTGTTCCAGGCCGAGGCCACGGACAGCCCGCTCGAGCGCGTCCTCGAGGGTGATTTCCTGATCTCGAAGGGTCCCCTCGATCCCTATGCTCTGGAGCTGTGCCGAGGTGCCTACGAGCATATCGACCGCATCGACTGTGCTCTGCGCTCCGTTGCCAAGAACTGGGATCTTATGCGCATGCCCGGCGCCGACCGCAACCTGCTGCGTATCGCCGTTTACGAGATGCGTTTCCTCACCGACGAGGAGGTCTCGGACGCCATCGTGATCAACGAGGCCGTTGAGCTTGCCAAGGCCTATGGCACCGACCAGTCCGCGTCGTTCGTCAACGGCGTGCTGGGTAAGATCGCTCGCAGCGAGGAGCTGCCGGGCGAGGACCTATACCAGGAGCTGCTGGCCGAGGATCGCGCTCGCGAGGAGGCACAGGCTGCCGAGGCTGCCGCAAAGGTTGCGGTTGCTCAGGCCGAGGCCGGCGTTCTCGACGAGGACGCTGAGGTCGCCGAGGCCGAGACCGGTACCGTCGAGGAGTAGCCATGCCAGAGGGTTCCGTCCGCAACTTCGACGAGATTTCGGACCGCTTGGACCAGATCATAGCTACCGTTCGCTCTAAGGATACGTCCTTGGAGCGTTCGCTCGATCTGTTTGACGAGGCGATTGAGCTGGGCTCCCGTGCGGTCGATATGGTCGACAAGTTTGAGCTGACGCCGCGTGAGGCCGACAAGCTCGAACAGGAATACGATGAGGATGCGGCAAACGAATCCCAGGATAGCTAGGCCGCATCTCCGGATACGAATGGTTGATGGCATTCATGAAACGCGTGCGTCTTGATGACGAACTGATTTCACAGGGCATCTGCGCCGATCGCGCGGATGCCCTTCGCACTCTTATGGCCGGCTTGGTCTCGAGTGGCGGTGAGCGCTTGACTTCGCCGGGCCTTAAGGTGATCCCGGGGCTGCCGCTGCATGTGAAGGGGCGCATTCCCTATGTTGGCCGCGGCGGTCTTAAGCTCGAAGGCGCGCTTGATGCGTTTGGCATCAATCCGACGGGCCTTGCCTGTCTGGATGTGGGCTGCTCTACCGGCGGCTTTACCGATTGTCTGCTCAAGCGCGGAGCTGCGACCGTTGTCTCGGTGGACGTGGGTCGCGCCCAGTTCGATTGGTCGTTGCGCCAGGACGATCGCGTGACGCTGCATGAGCGCACAAACGTGACGCAGCTGCCTGAGCTTGGCTATGCCGGCACTATCGACCTGGCTGTGTGTGATGTCTCGTTTACCAGCATCGCGAACATTATCGATGCGGTACTGGCGTGCCTGGCGCCTACGGGTGCATTCTGCACGCTCGTAAAGCCGCAGTTTGAGGCTCCGGCGGCGCTGGTGGGCGAGGGCGGCATTGTGACCGATTCCGCCGTGCGCCGCGATACACTCGTGGCGGCGGTTGAACTCTTTGCTGCCAAGGGCCTGTTCCCGGTCGATGTGTGCGTGTCGCCCATTCATGGTGCCAAGGGCAACGTTGAGTTTTTCCTGTACGGCACGAGATTTGACCCCGGCGATCGCTCGCAAGACGAGCTGCAATCCCAGGTATCGGTTATGAGCGAGAAAGCTGCAACGCTATGAAGGTCTTTCTGGTTCCCAATTACTACAAGCAAGAGGCGGTCGAGAGCGGCCTGATGCTCGAGCTTTGGCTGACGCGCCAGGGCTATGAGGTCGCATGGGCTGCCGACCAGCGATCGAAGATTCAAAGCACGCCTGATATTGACGGCTCCGATCTGGTCATTACGCTCGGCGGCGACGGCACGTTGCTGCGCGCTGCCCGCATCCTCAACCATCGTGAGATTCCTATCCTCGGTCTTTCCTATGGTCACCTGGGTTTTTTAACTGCTGCGAGTCCCGAGGAGCGCGACATTCTGCAGGTCGTGAGCGACGCCCTGTCCGGCGAGCTGCATGTGAGCCGTCGCGCTACCATCGCCGCGGATATCGTGTCCGTGCGCGAAGATGGTACGAAGGATGTTGTGCGCACCTTCGCCCTCAACGACATGGCGCTTACGCGCGGCCCCCTGTCCGATATGGTCGAGTTTGACATCACGGTGTCCGGTCACCATATCGACCGCCTACGCGGTGACGGTGTCGTCGTTTCGACGGCGACTGGTTCTACGGGTTACGCGCTCAGCGCCGGTGGCCCCATCGTGAGCCCTGACTATACGGGCATGGTCTGCGTACCCATTGCGCCGCACACACGGACACGATATCCGCGGCGATGGTAGCGCGACGGCTCACATGCAGCTC
>CABUAL010000211.1 GCA_902489515.1 uncultured Collinsella sp.
TTAAGCAGGTCCTGGGCGAGCATGTCTCCCAGGCCGGCTCGCTGGTGACGCCCGAGCACCTGCGCTTTGACTTTACGCACTTCGAGGCCCTTTCCTCCGAGCAGCTCAAGGCTGTCGAGGACTTGGTCAACCAGCAGGTCTTCGCCTCCAAGCCGGTCGTGACCCGTGTTATGGGCATCGACGAGGCTAAGGCTGCCGGCGCTGTTGCTCCCAGCGAGCCGGCCTGGGAGACATGCTCGCCCAGGACCTGCTTAAGGGCGGCGTCGAGCAGGTGGGTGGCGGTGTGGTTGCGGCGCAGGAAACCACGGCGCTCGGCGTCGAGCGCGGCGGTCACGGTAGCACCGACGGTCAGCGTGCCCTCGGCAACGTGGGCGACGTGAGCATACAGGCCGTTGTGGTTCTTGGTATCGGAAACGGTCAGCGAAACGCCCTCGGCGGAAAGCTCGCCGGCGTCACCCTGCTGGCCGCCCATCTCGGCGTAGAACGGGGTGCGGTCGAGCACGACCTCGACGTTCTCGCCGGCGGCAGCGGACTCGACGGACTCGCCGTTGCGCACGATGGCGACAACCTTGGCGCCCTCGATCACATCGTTGTCATAGCCGTCGAACTCGGTCGCAGCGACCTTGTCGGAAAGCTCAACCCACACGTCGTTGAAGCTGCCCCAGGCGTCGCCCTTGGCATTGGCGCGGGCGCGGGCCTTCTGGTCCTCCATGCAGGCAGTGAAGCCGTCCATGTCGACGTCGTGGCCAGCGGTGCCGGCGATCTCGACGGTTAGGTCGATGGGGAAACCAAAGGTGTCGTGCAGCTTAAAGGCGACATCGCCCGGAAGCACAGCGCCCTCGGCAAGCGCTGCCAGTGCCTCATCCAGGTAGACGCGGCCGTTGTCGAGCGTCGTGGAGAAGCGCTCCTCCTCGGAGGCAACGATACCCTTGACGAGCGCGACGTTCTTGAGCAACTCGGGATAGGCCTCGCCCATCTGAGCGTTGACCTCGTCGATGAACTTGGTCAGGAAGGCACCCTCGATACCCAGCAGGCGACCGTGGAACACGGCACGGCGGAGCAGACGGCGAAGGACGTACTCGCGACCCTCGTTACCGGGGAGGATGCCGTCGGAAATCATAAAGTCGACGGCACGGGAGTGATCGGCGATGATGCGCAGCGAGCGGCTGACGCCGGAGTAGTCATCGGCGTCATAGTCTTGCCGCTGATCTTCTCACCGAGCTTGATGAGGTGCTGCATCAGATCGCCGTCGTAGTTAGCAGTCTTGTGCTGCATGATAGCGGCCATGCGCTCCAGGCCCATGCCCGTATCGAGGTTGCGGTGCGGCAGCTCCGGCATGGAGCCGTCCTCCTGGCGGTCGTACTGGGTAAACACGAGGTTCCAGAACTCAAGGAAGCGGTCGCAGTCGCAGCCAGGCTTGCAGTCGGGGCTGCCGCAGCCGACCTCCTCGCCCATGTCAAAGTAGATCTCGGAGCACGGACCGCAGGGACCGGTGGGGCCAGCGGCCCAGAAGTTGTCGTCCTCTCCCAGGCGGGAGATGTGGTCCTCGGCAACGCCCAGAGAACGCCACACGTCGTGGGTCTCGTCGTCCTCGGTAAAGACGGTAAAGTACAGGCGGTCGAGCGGCAGCTTAAACTCCTTGGTGATGAGCTCAAAGGCCCAAGCGCAAGCCTGCTCCTTGGAGACGCCGCCAAAAGAGAAATCGCCAAGCATCTCGAAGAACGACAGGTGACGGCCGTCCTCGCCGATGCAATCGATGTCATTGGTGCGGACGCACTTCTGGCAGGAGATCGCGCCGATCTCCTTCATGGTCTTCTTGCCCTGGTAGTACTCCTTAAACTGGTTCATGCCGGCGTTGGCAAGCAACAGCGAAGGATCGTCGGGGACGAGGGACGAAGAAGGATAGAGCTTAAGACCGCGCTCCTCAAAGAAGTTGAGGAACTTGGAGCGGATCTCGGCCGTAGTCATTGACGGGTAGTCAGCACTCATAGAGGGAATCTCCTCGGTTTCACATCGAAACAGTTCAAACGTAACGATATTACCATCCCGCCGCGCAAGTGCAAAAAAGAGGGCCAGCACAATGCCGGCCCTTCAGCGAAATAGCATGTTGCGCGTATGAATGTTAACCCGAATTACCCCGCTAGTTGTCGTCATCGTCCATGGAGCCGTCGATGCCGGTTTTGGTGTCGTCGTTCATATTGAAATCGTCGTCTTTGGCGAAGGGATTCTTGAAAAAGCCCGTAGCATCGGGCTGAAGGCCCGAGAGCTTCATCCAGGGATTATCGAGCTCGGGTTTGGGCATGGCCTGGGCCTCGGGCGCAGTCTCGTTACCGATGAGCTCGGACTCGTAAATGAAGGTGTCGTCGCCGAGCGCGTCGTAGGCGGCGACCGGGTTGCCATCGGCATCGCGGTACGGTGTGCCCTTAAACACGGCGCCGTCATAGGCCACAAGCTGGCGGCCGGTCTCATTCTCGAAGTAGTACACGAAGATACCCTTGAGGGCCGCGCACAGCGGGATGGCAATAATCATGCCGATAGGGCCCATGAGTGCCGAGCCAATAACGAGCGCCGTGAGGCTCATGATGGGATGCACCTGCACCGAGCTCTGCATGACCTTAGGAGAAATCACGTTGTCGGTGACGTTTTGCGCGACCATCGTCACGATGAGCGTCCATAACGCCAACATGGGGCTGAACATGAAACCGAGCACCGTGGCGATTGCTGCGCTCACCCAAGGACCGACGACCGGAACCAAATGCATGATGCCGGTAAAGATAGCCATGAGCGCCGCATACGGATGGCCGATGATCATAAAACCAATAAAGGCGAGGAAACCACCGCAGATGGACGTCACGACCATACCGCGCATGTAGCCGCCGACAGAGCGAGAAAGGATGGCGACCATAAAGCGGTACGAGGTCTCCTTCTCCTGACCGATGATGGTGCAAATCTCGTGGTGCATGCGAGGGTAGTCGCAGGCCATCCAGTACGCAAGCACCAGACCAAGGAAGATAACGAACAACTGCGAAGCCGTATTGGTGATGAGCGGGAACACACCGCGGCCAAGCTCGGCAGCGATCTGAGACACATACTTCGATGCCACGGCAACCAGCGACGAAAGATTATCGTCCAAATACTCCTTGAGCGGCGTGTTGTTGAGCGTCTTGGCATGCGAGATCATCTCGTTGAGATCGCCACCCGCAACACGAAGCTGCTCGGGCAGGCGGCTCAGGACTTCCATGATCTGACCAAAGAGAATCGGCGACAAGATGCAAACGACACCGACGAGCACGGCAACAACAACAATTAGCGCAATAAGCGAACCGATGCCGCGATTCACGCCATGGTGCTCGAGCCAGTTGGTGATCGGGGACATCACAAAAGCAATGATGGAGCCAACGGCACCAATACGGCTTCGCAGTTGTTCGTTATCTTCCTTGGTCTGGTGCTTGCGT
>CABUAL010000212.1 GCA_902489515.1 uncultured Collinsella sp.
CCGGCTTCGGCCGCCTGTCGGCGCCCTCGCCGGCTCGCTACGGACGCTGCGCGTCCGCTTAACGCTCGCCCCCTCGCGGGTTCGAGTCTCACCGGCATCTAAAAGAAGCGAGCCCGCATCCCTGGGGAACACGGGCTCGCAAGCAATCACATGGTAGGGGCGGTGGGACTCGAACCCACAATCCTTGCGGCGAGAGATTTTAAGTCTCCTGCGTATGCCAATTCCGCCACGCCCCCGTGAGACTAGAAGTCTAGCACAAGCCGTCCGTTACGCGTTGACGGCCATCGAGTGTTGGCCCGACTTCTCCAGGAACTCTTGGAACTTTGCCTCGTCGCCCTTGTTTTGATACTGCAGGGCCAGCAGGTACTCCAGTCGGCAGCGCTTGACCGGGTCGTCGCCGACATCCTCGAGCATGCGCTCCAGCTCGGGAATGTCGTTGTGGCGCTTGAGGATCATCGTGTCGTACATCAGCTGGCATTCGTGTGCGACTGCCTCGGCCTGACCGCCCTCAAAGCCCTTGATCTCGTGCAGCAACTCCTTGGCCTTTTTGCGGTCCTCCTGGCCAACGTAGTAGTTAAAAGCTTTGATCACCAGGTCGACGCGCTGCATCTTGGGCAGGTTGAGTCCCAGTAGCAGGTCGAACATCTCGTCGGCGCGCTTATGGTCCTCGCGCAGCAGATAGGAGTTCAGGCGCAGGTAGTCGCGGTTGTAGCGCGGGTACAGCATGCTGGTGAGTTTGCCGTCGAGCAAACGATCGAACTCGTCCCACTGCTTGGCGGCCATCAATTGCTGCAGGCGTTTAAACGTGGTGCGTTTTTTGACGCTAAAGAACACCGACACGGCGATGCAGATGATAACGACGGCGGTCCAGAGTGTGCGGGAATCGGGCATATTAGGGTCCTTAGTCGCTCATAAAGCGAGCGGTATGACAACACGTACTAGATGTATTATACGCAGCGCGCAAGCAAACTGGCATAAAAGCTCATCGAGGCCGAGTGCCATCGCTCGCTGCGGTACACTTACCTAAAGTAAACCATGAAGGGAGACATTACCTATGAAGAAGATCGTTTTGGCTTGCGGTGCTGGCGCTGCTACTTCCACGCTCGTTGCCCAGAAGGTCGCTACTCTGCTCGACGCCAACGGTTATGCCGACAAGTACGAGATCGTGCAGTGCGCCATCTCCGAGGCCAAGGATTACTGCGACGAGGGCGCTGACCTGCTGATCGCCACCACCGTTGCCCCCGAGGGCCTCACCTGCCCGTACGTGAGTGGCGTGCCCTTCATGACCGGCATGAACCGCGTCGCTGCCGAGAAGGCCGTTCTCGACGTCATGGCTCAGTAGGCACTGCCTGTATGAGTGAGCAGAACGTCAACCCGGTCGAGCTCTTTGGCATGCGCGTTGCCCATGTGGGCATTAACGCCGCCGACCCGGCAGACGCCTTGGAGATCGCGGAGCTGTTCTCGACGATGATGGGCCTGCCTGTTATCGAGACCCCGGTTTCGTACTTCAACGATTCGCTGGTCGAGGTCATGAAGCAGAACGGTCGTGGCACCAAAGGCCACATCGGCTTTGCCGTTAACGACATCGATGCAGCTGAGAAGTGGTTTGCCGAGCGCGGGCTCGAGGTCAACGAGGAGTCGCGCGCGCTGCTACCCGACGGTGGTACCAAGCTCGTGTACTTTAAGCGCGAGTTCGCCGGCTTCGCCGTGCACCTGTGCCGCGAGTAGCACACAAGCTGTCATAGCTAGCAAAAAGGGATAGGGCTGCGTGGCCCTATCCCTTTATTTATGCCGAGGGGCTTCCTAGCGCGGCAGGCGAATCGTAAAGCGGCTGCCGACGCCCTCGACTGAGGTCACGCCAATGACACCGCCATGGCTATCGACGATCCACTTGGCAATGGCAAGCCCCAGACCCGAGCCCTGCGTGCCGGCATCGCGTGCGTTGTCGGCACGGTAGAACCGTTCAAACGCGTGAGCTGCGGATTCCTGGTTCATGCCGATGCCCTCGTCCTCAACGCTTATGTCGATCGTGCCCGCGCCCGCATCCGGCGCTACGCCAAATGTGACGGTCGTTCCCGCATCCGAGTACTTGGCGGCGTTTTGCACGATCACGCGCAGAGCCTGCTTCACGAGCGCCACGTCGACGGGCGCGTCGCAGCGCGGGTCGCTGACAAGCGCAGCGTCAAAGGCCAGCCGATACGTGTGCTCGGTATCGATCATCTGCGATTCCTCGCATACCTCGTCGACCAGTGCGGCAAGGTTGGTATTTGCGCGCCGCAGGACCGTGCGCCCGGCATCGCCGCGTGCCAAAAACAGCAGCTGCTCCACGAGCTCTTGCATGTGCTCGCTTTCGGCCTTGAGGGACGCGATAGATTCTGCCAGCACGTCCGGGTCGTCTTTGCCCCAGCGATCGAGCATGTTTACGTAGCCCTGAATCACCGCGATGGGCGTGCGCAGCTCGTGGCTCGCATCGTTGACAAAGCGCATCTGCTGCAGCTTGGCCTCTTGCATCTGGCGCAGCAGGCGGTTGAGTGCGACCTCGATGCTTGCCAGGTCGGCGTCGCCGGTGGTGACGCTCGGCGAGTCGACGCTTGCGCGCTCGATGGCCTGCTCCAGTGTTTCCATTTTGCCGCCGGCGAGTTGCATGCGGCCGAGTTCGTCCACGCGCAGGGCCAGATCGTTGAGCGGCGCCATGGTGCGGCGCACGCGGCGGGCGCCGCCGAGCATGTTGAGCACGCTGATGACCTGCCAACCCACAACGACAAGGTAGAGAGGCCATAGCGTGACGAGGTCCTGCGCGAGGGGGAAAGTATATGTGGCGCCGCTTGATGAGCTACGTTAGGTGAGCGTTGTCAGGTCCCAGCCGCGCGCGGGCGTCAGCGACATGCCGTGAACGGTGGTGCCGGGGATCCATCCTGCGGTAAACGCGCCGTCGGGCAGCGTCTGGTTGTATCCATAGACGAGGATCGCCGCCGCAATCACCATCAGCAACAGATCGAGCCAGACGTAGCTCATCAAGCGGCGCCACATATAGCCCCAGTTGATGGCGCGGGCGATGGAGGTGACGCGCTTGGCCTCGGCGTTACGCACGGCAGACATAGCCCACCCCGCGCACGGTCTGGATGATGCGGGCGCCGCCGGCGTCCTCGATCTTGGCGCGCAGGTGCGCGATGTGCACGTCGACGTTGTTGGTGTCGCCCACGTATTCGTAGCCCAGCGCCTCGTGCGCGATGCGCTCGCGTGTGAGCACGCTGCCGGCATGCGCCATAAGCAGGGCGAGGACGTCGAACTCGCGAGCCGTGAGCGCGATAGGCGAGCCGCCGACTGTGACTTCGCGGCGGCCGGGATCGAGTGCGACCGAGCCCACGGCGAGCGTGGCGGGGGAGGGCACGGCAGAGGTCTTGGCCGAGGCGCCAG
>CABUAL010000213.1 GCA_902489515.1 uncultured Collinsella sp.
GGGGTATCATGGATGGGAAAAGCCGATAGCGGCAGCGACAGGAAAGGTGGCCACGTATGGCAGACGTCGACAACAGGAACCGTAACCGCAGGTCCAACCGAGCGGGTCAGCCCAATCCCAAGCGCGAGGCCCGTGCCAAGGCCGCCGAGCGTCACGTGTCAACTGTGTCCGAAGCGTGCGCCAAGGATATCGAGCGTTCGCTTGCCGGTGTTCGCGAGTTTGACGGTATGCCTGCCGGCTTTGTCGCGGCGATGAAGGCCAAGGTCCAGAGTGCTGTGGCCACCGAAGAACAGGTTGCCGAGGACGTCGAGGGCGCGGAGGCTGCCGAGACCGAGGCGGCACCCGAGAGCGAGGCAGCGCCCGAGACCGAGGCAGCTCCTGAGCCCGTCGAGGAGCCTGCCGAGGAAATCGCCGAAGCTGAGTCCGCGCCTGCTGAGGAGCCTGCTGCGTCCCTGCCTGAGGTCACCGTGCTCGATGCCTCCGCCACGCAGGCCATCTTGGACAACGGTCGTGGCTATGCGCAGTTCTGCGACATGGCCGTGCTCGCCTTTGCCTCGTTCACCAACCCGGGCGGTGGCTATATTCAGGGTTATCTGGGCCAGGAGGCCACACTGTGCGCCGATTCGTATCTGTACAACGTTCTCGATAAGCAGCGCAAATGGTACGGCGAGAACCGTCGCCGCAACATCAACTGCGAGCTTTACCGAAACCGTGCGCTGGTGGTGCCTGCGGTGCGCTTCGACCGCAACCACGTGCATGCATACGCCGACGTGATCGTGGCCGCCGCGCCCAACGTTAAGCGCGCCCGCCAGGAGTATCGCGTGAGCGACGATGCTCTGCTGGATGCCCTGCGCGACCGCATCCGCTTTGTGCTTGCCATCTGCGACGAGCTAGGTCGCGAGAAGCTCGTGCTGGGCGCTTGGGGCTGCGACAACAACGGCTTTGACGCAGAGACCGTGGCCGAGCTCTTCCGCAAGGAGCTCGCGTCGGGCGACTTTAAGGTCAAGCAAGTCTTCTTTGCCGTGCCTTCTACGCGCTGGGATGAGGATTTTGCCAAGTTCGAGCACGTGCTGGCAAACTTCCCCGAGCGCAACGAGGAGTCCTATGCCCAGGTTGCCGCTCGCGCTGCGGCAGCTCGCGCCGCCGAGCAGGCCCAGGCTGCTACCGAGGATGATGAGGACGAGGACGATTGGCGCAAGTACCTGTAATCGGTACGTGCTGACAGATAGGTCGAGCCGACGGGAGAGGCTGCTTCCGTCGGCTTTTTACCGAGCGAGGGGCTTACGATGAAAAACGTTCTATGCTTTGGCGACAGCAACACCTATGGTTACGATCCGGCGGGCATGCGCGACGGCACCGCGGTGCGCTATGCGCGGGATGTACGCTGGTGTGGCGTGGCCCAACGTGACTTAGGCGAGGGCTGGCATGTAATTGAAGAAGGCCTCAACGGCCGCACGACGGTGCGCGACGATATGTGCCATCTGGACACTAACCTCAACGGCATTCGCGCGCTTCCGATGCTGCTCGAGGCCCATAAGCCGCTGGACGCCATTGTGATCATGCTGGGCACCAACGACTGTAAGACGGTCTTTAACGTGACAGCTTCCGATATCGCCCGTGGCGCCATGGCGCTGATTCGCGCCGTCCGCGCGTTTCCGTGGACCGACGCTGCGCCTTGTCCGCGCATTCTGCTGATGGCTCCTATCAAGATCAAGCTGCAGATCGCCGATGTGTACATGACCGACTTTGACGATCATTCCGTTGAGGCATCTGAGCATTTTGGCGAGTACTATGCGCACGTAGCCGAGCAGTTTGGCTGCGACTTTTTGAATGCAGCGGAGTTTGCCGAGCCGGGCGATATCGACTATCTGCATATGATGCCCGAAAGCCATGAGAGCCTGGGTCACGCCGTGGCAGCCAAGCTCCAAGAGATGCTCGGTGAGTAGCGCGACCCCAAACCACCGCAAAGGTGCCTGTCCCCTTTGCGGTGGTTTGGGCTGCGAATCTTAATACTGCCACATGTGGTTGACGGGGCCAGAGCCTTTGCCCATGTCCAGGCCGGCGGCCAGAGCGCCTGTCAGGTATGCCTTGCCGGCGTTGACGGCGTCGGCAAGATCCATGCCCTGGGCCAGCGCGCAGGCGATGGCGGACGAGAGCGTGCATCCGGTGCCGTGCGTGTTGTCGGTCTCGATGCGCTTGTGGCGGAACCACGTGGTGAGTGGATCTCCAAGATGGTTGCCCTCGTCATCGAGTGGCGCGGGTTCGGCCAGTACATCGTTGGCCTCGTTGACAAGATGCCCACCCTTAACGAGGGATGCGCAACCAAAGCGGCGGGTGAGGAGCATGGCAGCATTTTGCTGCGTGCGCTCGGAGTCGACCTCGTAGTCGAGCAGGGCCATGGCCTCGGGAGTATTGGGCGTGATAACCGTCGCTAGCGGGAACAGGCGGCGGGTGAGCGCCTCGGCGGCATCTTCGGCAATCAGCCGTGCGCCCGAGGTGGCTACCATGACGGGGTCGACTACCACGTTTGTCGCGTTCCAAGCGCTCAGGCGGTCGGCGATAACATCGATAATCTCGGCAGAGGAAACAATGCCAATCTTGACGGCGTTGGGGCGGATATCGTCAAAAACGGCATCGATCTGCGCCGCGACAATATCCGGGGAGATGTTCTGTACGGCGGTGACGCCCAGGGTGTTCTGTGCGGTGATGGCGGTGATGGCCGTCTCGGCATACAGGCGGTGCGCCGTGATGGTCTTGATGTCGGCCTGAATGCCGGCGCCACCGCTGGAATCGGATCCTGCGATGGATAGAACGGCAGGTACCTTACTGCGATCCATGTTCGCTCCCTTGTTCGGTCGGAATCAAATGGGTCTATAAGCCAGCATTATAAAGATGCCCGGGCCGACTCTATGTCGAACCCGGGCGGGCGATGCAATCTTTACGCAAATGCAAGCAAATGTTCACACGTTAACAATTGACAGGCACCAGCTCACCGCCAGAAGCGGCCGCGGCGACAGGGCTAGTCCTCCATGCCGAGGTCGATCGTGGTGCCCTCGAAGATCTTGTTGACGGTGCGGACGGCGCACATCTTGCCACACATGGTGCAAGTGCCCTCGGTGGCGGCGGGGGACTCCTCGTAGCGCTTCTTGCCCGTAACCGGGTCGAGCGCGCACTTCCACATGGCGTCCCAGTCGAGCTTGCGGCGTGCCTGGCCCATCTTGTCGTCCATGTCGCGGGCGTGGGGCACCTTTTTGGCGATGTCGGCGGCGTGTGCGGCGATCTTGGTGGCCATGAGGCCGTCGAGCACATCCTGGGCGTTGGGCAGGCATAGGTGCTCTGCCGGTGTCACGTAGCACAGGAAGTCGGCACCGGAGCTGGCGG